>JBATTX010000273.1:0-1987 GCA_049670825.1 Arcobacteraceae bacterium
ACTGTATCGAAAAAACTAATGAAATACAAGGGAATTATTAGTAAAATATATACAATGATGATTACATATCACAAAACTCAAGAGATGAAATATTTGGTCTTTGTAGGTTGAAATTATTTGCTATATAGAGATTCTTGAGTTTCGTTAGTTTCTCAAAATCTTTTGGTAACTCTTTTATCTCATTGTCATCGATATCTAGTTCTATAAGATTTTCTAGTTCACAAATACAGTTTGGTAACTCATGAAGTTTATTACTAGCGATGCTTAGGTGATTGAGTTTTTTGAGTTTACATATCTCATTTGGCAGGGATTCTAGTTTATTATTATCAAGGGTTAAAATCTGTAAATCTTCAAGCATACTTATATCAAAATTAAGACTTGAGAGGTTATTGTCGTTTAGGTTTAGACGCATAAGCATATCGTGAGATTCTAGTGAGGGAAGATTGTCTATGCTATTGCCCTCTAAGAGTAAAGTTTCTAGTTCATCAATATCGCTAAAAGAGTTTGGTAAAGTTTTAAATTGATTGTATGAAAGATCCAAATAATAGAGTGATTGCATATTTGAAAAGGCATCTGGAAGCTCTTTTAAGTTATTTGTATCGAGTGAAAAATATAAAAGTTTTTCAAGATTTTTGAGTTTTGGAGAGATTTTTTTTAACAAATTTGCAGCTATGGTAAGACGAGTGAGTTTTTTTAAATTAAAAAGTTCATCAGGTAAAACGGTGAGTTTATTTCCATTAAGATTTAGTACCACAAGTGATTGTAGATTTCCTATGCTATTTGGCAATGATTCTAAAAGATTATTTTCACACTGTAATGTTTTGAGTTTTTTGAGATTTCCAATGGTACTTGGTAAAAAGCTTAGTCGATTGTTTGAGATTTTTAAAATCTGTAGATTCTCTAAAGCATCAATACTATTTGGTAGTTCTCGTATCTTTCTTTTGGTTAAATCTAAGATTGATAAGTTTTTTAATTGCTCTTGATTTGTGGGGATATTTGAACTAAAACCATTCGTTTTAATCCATCTTATAAAATCTTGTAGTTTGTCATTCATAATATATCCTTTATCTTGCATTCATCTGATCGATTAAAAAATCTATCTCATCATAGTCTATAGTTCCAAACTCAACCATATTGTACAAAGCCATAAGTGGTCTTCTACAACAAGTTTTGTTGCAACCTGTTACGAGTTTTTTTGCTTTTTTATATGGAAGATCAGTGTTTTTAAATATCTCTACTGCGTCATGTACATTTTTTTCTCCACATTCACAGATGGTTTTTAAAGCTTTCTCCTCCATATTGTAAGCCTATTTTAAAAAGTCATGTTTTGCTTTGAACGATTCAACATCAGCCATGAGCGTTGCAACTTTTGCGCTAAGTTCTGGAAGTCGTGTGTATTCAGTCCAAATAGTATCTTCTACAATATCATGTATCTCACCTGCAATTTCTGTAACTTTTCTTTTATATTTTGCAAACTCTTTTTTAATCTCTTTTTGTTCTTGGGTTAATGTCATTTTTTATCCTTTGTATTTTTTAAAATCCATAAATAGATTCAGTGTGTAGTTTTGGTTCCTCATTTACGTAGAGTAAAGTATATTTTTCTTTGAGTTCAAATCCGTAAGAGGTATACAAATCTGTTATCTCTTTTACATCACTAGGAATGATGGCTAAAATAGTTTTTAATCCTCTATGATATATCACTCCACGAATTAATTTTTCAGCATCAGTAAAAGCTCCACCTGCCATAATCCAAGGGGAGAGTTTAATAGTAGTTTTACTAAGAGCATAAGAGTGTTGGTAGCCAAATTTTGTTGAGAGTAGTAGTGAGGATTGTTTTCCTACTATATGGGTGATATAGTGCAGTCTATCTTCTTTAAATGTTTGAAAGTCTAGCTTTTTAATAGTAGGCAAGTAGTTTTCAGTACTAATACTTTTAGAAGTTGCATTTGAAAAATTAAATGCTACAGTATTTGTAGAGTTGACTGCT
>JBATTX010000274.1:0-6936 GCA_049670825.1 Arcobacteraceae bacterium
AGAGCAAGCTTTTGAGTTGATTGCTTTAGCAAAAAAAATGATTCCAAATGCACACAAAATTATGGTTGCAGGTGGAAGAGAACTCATGTTTGGAGAAGATGAATATAAAGTATTTGAACATGGTGCAAACTCAATAGTTATTGGTGAGTTTGCACCATGTTCAAATACTGTATATTCATCTTCTCCAAACATAAGTTCTCTTCCACCTGCAACCATAATTTTGTGTGCATTTGGAATCATTTTTCTTGCTAATGCAATCAACTCAAAAGCTTGCTCTTTTGTGATACTATTTTTTACTAATGGCAAAGCTTCGTTTGGATGAAAAAAGTTCAAAGGAACATTCATAGGCTCCAAAGAAGCCAATGACTCAAGCATAGAGATTCTATCTTCTTGCGATTCCCCAAGACCAAAGATACCACCACTTACAAGCTTAAGTCCCGCTTCTTTTGCATTTAGGCAAGTTTGATATCGCTCATCCCAAGTATGAGTTGTCACAATACTTGGATAAAACTCTCGAGAAGTTTCTAAATTATGATTATAATTATCTACTCCAGCTTTTTTAAGTTCTTGTAGCTGCTCTAGTGATGCTGTACCATTACATGCAATGATTTTTAAACCTAAGTTTTCTTGTTTTACAGCTCGAGCAGCTCTACAAACAAAATCAAGCCTTTTGTCTGTTAAACCTTTTCCTGCTGTTACTAAACAAAAACCAATAGCTTTATTTTGTCTTGCTCTTTTTGCTTCTTCTACAATAAGCTCTATCTCTTTTGTTTTATATCTATTGATATCTGCTTTATACTTTACACTTTGTGTACAAAATTTACAATCCTCTTGACAAGTTCCACTCTCAATATTACAGATTGCACATAGATATATTTTTTTTTCGTTATTCATGATTTTTACTTGTTTGACTCAAATTATAATAGTTTATAATTTAATTCAATTCCCCTCTTTTGTATTCGTATAGTTTAGTTTGCCAGTTTGTTTCTGCTGGTTTTTTATAAAAATATTCAACCTTATATGAGTCATCAGATACCTCTAATAAAACACATTCTGTTAAGTTTTTATCTCTAGCACAAACTTCCCCTGGGTTTAAAAATAGTGTGTTGTTTATATATTCAGTTTTGAAAATATGTGTGTGTCCATAGATAATGATATCAGTATCTGGTGATAGATGATTTGGAATATGCATCAGTTTATATTTTGATTTTTTGATTGAAAAGAAGTAAGGTTCTTGATGAATTTTATATTCATTTTGATACTTCATAAGAGCCCAATCATTATTACCAAATACACTTACATATACAAGTCCAGAGTTTTTCAGTAGTTCAAGATTTTCTTTGATCTCTAAATCCCCAGCATGGACGATATACTGTGCACCTTTAGCTTTTAACATATCTATAGCATCTTTGGTTAAATCTGTTTTTCTATGAGAATCAGATAACACCGCAACTTTATACACTATAATTCCTTTTTATGGTTATTTTGAGATTATATCAAAGCAATATTAAACTAACGAATAGTTATAAAAGTAGAATATTTTATGGTGTTTTGGTTAATCAGTTATTTGAAATCTCTATATCCACAAGCTCTATACCTATGCACTCTTTTTTGAAAAGTTTTCTTGACGTTGCATCCTCTTCAGCAAGGGAAACTAAATCTGCAAAATCATCTTTTCTAGCTTCAAACTGATACAACTCTTTTTGTGTTTCAATTTTGAGTTTACACTCTTGGTTTTTAAAAGAGAAATCGGTATTTCGTATCCCTTTTGCAAATTCACTTTTTATTACTTTTGCCACTTTTTCATTGCTCAGTAACTCTTCAAATGTAATCTCCAAATTAAAATCTGTTTTACACAATATCTTATAAGTTACCATAATTGTACCATCCATTTTATTTTCCCTTTTGTGTTGTTGTAAAAAAGTATACCTAAAAATCAAAATATATGCGAAAAAAATTGCATTATGCAATATTTTTAAATCGCTCAATTATTGAAATTTCTTTTCTACACCTTTTGTTCCAACTATTGGAACAAAATAACAATTTTTATTGACTTTTGTTCCATATAATTGTACAATACACGGATAAATCAAGACAAGGATTGAAATGACAGCACCTCAAGTAAAAACAACACCGAGTTTAAGAAAAATGGAAAGCGATCTAGAAGTTAACAAAACTACATTGCATAACTGGAAACAAAATAGACCAAAATTATATGAATTTATAATAGAGTCTTACCAAGATAGACACGCGTTGAAAGAAAACATTATGTTTTTAATCGATCAAAAACAAAAGCTAGAAGAGAGAATCAACAAAGAGCAAAAAAAAGTTTCTTAATTGATTTTTTGGCATAAAAAAAGGGGGAAGTTTATAACTTCCCCCTTTTTTATTTTGAATAAATTTTTAAATTAAAACAGATACCCATATTTATTGACATAAGTTCGAAGCATATTTATATCGTGAGTTTTTAATCCCTCTTCAATCCATGCTTTTATCTCTTGTGGAAAACTCTGAATCATAGGGGTAAAAAGATTCTCTTTTTGCTCTTGTGTAATGTACTCATTTGCAAAAAGTTCATTTATATGAGCTATGATAGTTGCATCTTTGAGTTCTCGTATCTCTATAATATCATCGATAGTTTTCCCTTCATCGATTAACTCTTTTGTTTGTAAGTAGGTTTTACTCAACTCTTTTATAATTTTAGGAACTACCACTTCACTTTTCTCTTGAAGTTTTTGGTCATTTTCATTTTTGATACTAGAGCAAAGATTCATAAAAAGCTCTCCATATTTTTCAAGCTTATTTTGTCCAATACCAGAGATATTTAAAAACTGCTCGTTTGTTGTAGGGAGTTGTTGTGCAATTTGCTGTAACGTTTTATCTGAAAATACAATATAAGGAGCAACATTATCTTGCGTAGCTATTTGGGTTCTTAGCGTTCTAAACTGATCAAACACCTCATCAACGATAATATCTTTTTTGTACTCTTTGTATGTTTTTGATTCTTCTAGATTTTTTTTATCTATTTGTACTGTTCGTTTTTTTGTAAGTATCTCTCTTCCTATATCTGTTATTTGAAGGGTTCTATATTCACCTACACTTTGCATCGCTTCTATATCTAAAAGTGTATCAGCAATACTTCCCCACTGCTCTTTACTTAACTCTTGCCCGATACCATGAACACTTAAGTTCTCATGTCCAAAATCTAAGATTCGTTTCGCTTTTGAGCCTCTTAAAATATCAATAATATATGTTTGTCCAAATCGCTCTTCAACTCGTAAAACTGCCGATAGGAACTTTTGTGATTCTACGGTGATATCTTGATACTCTTTTTCACCATCAACACAATTATCACAAATCGTATCACACACCTCAATATTATCTCCAAAATACAAAGCGATATTTTGATGTCTGCATTTCGCTGATATTGCAAACCTATACATCGTTTCTAGTTTTTTGTAATTATTTTGTTTATATTGACTTTCAGGCAATAGATCAATAAATCTTCTTTTTCCTAACTCATCTGCTTTTGAAAAGAGAAGTAATACCTCAGCATTAAGCCCATCACGACCAGCTCGACCTATCTCTTGAGAGTAGTTCTCTAAAGTTTTTGGCATAGAGGTGTGTAATACAAAACGGATATTGCCCTTATCTATCCCCATACCAAAAGCGATAGTTGCTACGATGATTTTTACACTCTCATTTTTAAACTTTACAAATATTTCATCTCGTTCATTTGAAGGAAGTCCAGCATGATATGCTAAAGTATCAAAACCAACGCTGTTGAGATACTCACTTAATTGTGTTGTCTCTTTTCGTGTAAAACAATAGATGATACCACACTCATCTTCGTGTGATTTTAGAAAGTTACAAATCTGCTCTTTACCATCCCCTAGTCTTTTTTCACTTCTTATAATGAGATTTGTTCTTTGTATTTTTGTTTTTAATATATTGTTCGTATCTATTGAAAGTGTTCTCAATATATCTTGTTCAACACTTTTTGTAGCAGTTGCAGTAAAACAAGTAATTGGAATGTGTGGAAAATGTTGTTTTAAAAGTCCTAATTTTTGATAATCATCTCTAAACTCATGTCCCCATTCACTCACACAATGTGCTTCATCGATAACAAAAAAGTTGATATTTATCTCTTTTAATCTCTCTAAAAAATCTCCACTTTGAAATCTCTCTGGAGCTATATATAAAAACTTAAGTTGATTGTTTTTTAGTTCTTCAAAAATGGCATTATTTTCATCAACTGAATTTTGAGAATTTATCATCGAAGCAGATATACCGTTTGATTGAAGATTTACAACTTGATCTTGCATAAGAGCAATTAAAGGTGAGATTACAACTGTAACACCTGGCATCATTAAAGTTGGGAGTTGAAAAATAAGTGACTTTCCGCTTCCAGTAGGTAAAATTGTTAAAAGATCTTTTTTCTCTAAGATATGTATTATAGCCTCTTGTTGTATATTTCGAAAACTATCAAATCCAAAATATTTTTTTAATGTTTCCTGCATAGTGTTTTGTATATCAACCAATCTTTACTACCCTTTTATTATGTATGATTTTGTAACAATACTACAGTAAGTTTTATCATTTTTATATAAAACAAAAATATCACGCAAATATCACATCTTTTTAGTATACTTTTTTTATATTATAGAAGGATTGCATATGAAAATAGGTTTATTTATTCCATGTTTTATGAACGAACTATACCCAAAAAGCAGTATGGCAACATACAAATTACTTGAACAACTCAAATTTGATGTAGAGTATCCTCTTGATCAAACTTGCTGTGGTCAGCCTATGGCAAACTCTGGTTGTGCTAAAAATGTAAAAGATTTGGCTATTAGTTTTGTGAACAATTTTAAAAAATACGATTATGTTGTTGCGCCATCTGGATCATGTGTAACAATGGTAAAAGAACACTACAAAGAGTTTTTTGATGAAGATAAAGATTATGATAAAATTAGAACATCAATCTATGAAATCACAGAATTCTTACACGATATTGTAAAACCTGAGAACTTAGATTTTTCAAATATCTCATTTCCACATAAAGTAGGATTACATAACTCATGTCATGGGCATAGAAGTTTAGGATTAGGAACTGCTAGTGAGCTTAATATTCCATACAACTCAAAACTAGAAAATATTTTAAATCTAGTACCAGATATTGAACTAGTAACTCTGAATAGAAGTGATGAGTGTTGTGGATTTGGTGGTACATTTTGTGTAACTGAAGATGCAGTATCAACTGCTATGGGAAGAGATAGAATCCAAGATCATATAAACTCACATGCAAAAGTTATCACAGGGGCTGATATGTCATGTTTGATGCATCTAGAAGGACTTATTAACAGAGAGAAACAAAATGTAAAAGTTTTACATATTGCTGAAATACTTACAGCAAAGGAGATATAGATGGCAACTCATCCACAAAATGCAGCCGCTTATGTTGCAAATGATGAAAGAATGCATTGGCACGACAAAGCACTTTGGTTTGTAAGAGAAAAAAGAGATACATCTTCAAAAGGGATTCCTGAGTGGGAAAAACTTAGAGAGTATGCAAGTACAATCAAAACACATACAATGAATAAACTTGACTACTATTTAGAAGAGTTTGAAAAAAATGCAACAGCTAAAGGGATTCAAGTGCACTGGGCAAGAGATGCTCAAGAGCACAATGAGATTGTGCATAAACTTCTTAAAGCAAAAAATGTGAAAAAACTTGTAAAATCAAAATCAATGCTCACAGAAGAGTGTCATCTAAACCCATACTTAGAGCAAAGAGGTATCGAAGTTATTGATACAGATTTAGGAGAAAGAATTGTACAGCTTAGAAATGAGCCTCCATCACATATCGTTCTTCCTGCAATCCATTTAAAAAAATCTGATGTATCTGATACATTTCATGAACATCTAGGCACTGAAAAAGGAAATGATGACCCTACATATCTTACACGAGCTGCACGTGCAAGTCTTAGAGAAGATTTTTTAAGTGCAGATGCAGGACTTACTGGTGTAAACTTTGCAATAGCCCAAACTGGGGGAGTAGTAGTTTGTACAAATGAGGGAAATGCTGATATGGGAGCATCTTTACCAAAACTACATATAGCTTCAATGGGTATGGAGAAAATTATTCCAAGATTAGAAGATTTAAGTGTATTTACAAGACTGCTTGCTCGTAGTGCAACTGGTCAAGCTATCACATCATATACTTCACACTTTCACCAACCAATTGAAGGTGGTGAGATGCATATTATTATCGTTGATAATAAACGAGCAGAATTTTTAGCAAATGAAAAATACAGACAAGCATTGAATTGTATTAGATGTGGTGCATGTATGAATACTTGTCCTGTTTATAGAAGATCTGGTGGTCACTCGTATGAGTATGTTATTCCAGGACCTATTGGATCTACGTTATCAGCTTTTAGAGACCCAGCAAAACATAGTTCGCTTCCTTTTGCTTGTACATTATGTGGTTCATGTACAAATGTATGTCCTGCGAAAATCGATTTAGATTCTCAGCTTTATAACCATAGACAAGATTTGGCTGAAGCTGGGTATGTACCAAAATCAAAAATGCTCTCAATGCAGATGATGACATTTTTATTTAAACATCCAAAATTACTTGATTTTAGTGGTTATATGGCACGAAAAATTGTACCAAAGTTACCAAAATCATTACTTTACAGTAAATATAATGTGTGGGGAAAAACAAGAGATTTACCTGAGTTTCCAGAACATTCATTTAAAGAGTTATATAAAAAGATGAAAAAGGACGAAAATGACAACTAAAGAATTAATCCTAAATAAAATAAGAGAAAATAATATTGTTCCAGAAGCTACACTTCCACAATATGATAATTTTGGTATCACTTATGAGAACAAATTTGAGCAGTTTTCAAATATCATCAAAACTGT
>JBATTX010000275.1:0-4854 GCA_049670825.1 Arcobacteraceae bacterium
TACAAAAGATTCTTTCAAAACATTTTACATAAACTATTTAGAAAAAAATTGGATCATAGTAAAAGAGAAAAATGAAATCTCACTTATACTTGATGATGCAACAACTCGATATCAAAAATTTATTCAAAACAATCCAAACATTGAAACTAGAATAGCACTACACCATATAGCAAACCACTTAGGAATCACTCCTACGCAACTCAGTAGAATACGAAAAAGTCTTACTACACGCATTACTGAATAATACTATTTGCTTTAATAGTTTAATTCAGATAGACTGAAATTATAAACGCGTATTAGCACTACAAAAAACTCGCTTCTTAGGTTTGATACCCCGTCATTTGAATAAAATTAAAACTCTTAAACATCTAAAACAGAGCAACATTTACATAAATATATTTTCTACACTCACACTGGACTTTATAAGCATACTGTACATATAGTATTTAAGGATATCAAATGATACAAAAAAGAAGACTAAATGCCTGAGTTTATTAGCCATTACCCCTATATTTTAGCACTCTTTATTTTTTTAGCAAGAGTAGCTGATGTCTCTTTGGGAACATTTCGAACCATTGTTATCTTTCGTGGATATAAACTACTAGCATCTTTAATTGGTTTTGTTGAGATTATTATTTGGTTAGTCGCGGCTGGTCAAGTTTTCAAAAATCTTGATCAATGGCATTTAGCCTTTGCATATTCTGCTGGTTTTGCCACTGGAATTTATGTCGGTATGTGGATAGAAAATCGTTTTGCTATTGGCAATGAACTGATACGCTGTATCTCTTTTAATCGTGATATATTAGCAGATAAAATACGAAAAGAGGGATTTACCGTCGTTTCTGTTGATGGAGATATGGGTGAAGAAAAACCCGTTGAAGTACTCTTTATTGTTGAAAAAAGGCGTTTCATTCCAAAACTTATAAATCTTATTAATGATCTAGATAAAAATGCTTTGTATACTATCTCTGATCTAAAGAGTGTTTATGAAGGTCCTGATTATTCAACAGAAAATAGTTTTTGGAATTTAAGAAAAAGTAGATAATTAATTTTATCAAAAGGAAATTAAAATATGAACACTTTACAAATTGGAGTTATTGGAACTTCAAAAAAAACAGATGAGAGAAGACTTCCTATACATCCAGAACACCTAGAAAGAATTCCAAAAGAGTTACGAATGCAACTTATTTTTGAAGAAGGCTATGGAATACCATTTGGAATATCTGATAAAAAAATTGCATCAATGTGTGGAGGTGTTGATACTCGTCATAATTTATTGGCAAAGATTGGATCAGTGATTATCAACAAACCAGTGTTATCAGATTTAGAGGAGCTAAAAATTGGTGGAACACTTTGGGGCTATGTGCATTGTGTACAACAACATGATATAACAGATATGGCCATACAAAGAAAACAAACACTCATAGCTTTTGAAGATATGTTTATTTGGTCACCAGAAGGGCAAATTGGTCGTCATACTTTTTACAAAAATAATGAGATGGCAGGATATTGTGCTGTTCTTCACGCTTTACAACTAAAAGGAATTGATGGGCATTATGGAAACCAACGAAAAACGATCATATTTGGTTTTGGGGCAGTAAGTCGAGGGGCAATCTATGCACTTAAAGCTCATGGTTTTAGAGATATTACTATTTGTATACAAAGACCAGATCATGAAGTGCGTGAAGAGGTACTTGATTGTCATTATGTACGAGTTCAAGAGGGAAATGAAGATGAAGCTCGTATGGTAATAATAGATCATGATGGTAGCACCAGACCCTTATCTGAGCTTATTAGCCAAGCTGATATTATCGTCAATGGAGTTTTTCAAGATACAGCAAATCCAACAGATTTTATTATCAAAGAAGAAAGTAAATCATTAAAGGAAAATAGCCTCATAATCGATGTGAGTTGTGATGAAGGTATGGGCTTTTTCTTTGCCAAACCTACAACATTTAAAAAGCCTTTATTTAAGTATAACACCACAGATTACTATGCAGTTGATCATACTCCTAGTTATCTTTGGGAGAGTGCAACAAGATCTATCTCGGCTGCTTTAATAGTTTATTTACCAACAGTATTAGCTGGAAGAGCAGCATGGTTTAAAAATGAAACGATCAAACAGGCTATCAATATAGACCAAGGGGTTATTATCAATAAATCTATTTTATCATTTCAAAATAGAGATTTAAGCTATCCCCACAAATATTTTACAAGTGAAGAGAAAGCTGTATTAAATAAAATCGCTTAGTTATCTTAACTTACTAATCAAAAAGCTCTTTGATATGATGGGTGTATAAGTGCTTTTTGATTACCTTCATTTGCTGCAATATATGCAAAATTAGGAGAACGTAATAGTTCTCTTCCATAGGCTACAAAATCACAATAATCCTCTTCTAAAAGTTTTTCACCTTCAAGAGATGTTGTTATTAATCCAACTGCAATCACAGGAATACTCACCTCTTTTTTTATCTCTTTTGCAAAATCAGCTTGATACATAGGTTTTAACTCTATTGGTTTATTTGGCTTTTCTTGATTTCCACCAGATGAAACATGAATCGAATCAACGCCTACTTTTTCAAGCTTTTTTGATAAATAAATAGAATCAAAGATATTCCAACCTTCATTCATCCATTCATCAGCACTGATTCGGACAATTAAAGGTAAATCAATTTTTTGTTTCAACTCTTGTGCTATTTCTAAAAGTAATCTACATCTATTTTCTAAACTTCCACCATAAATATCATCTCTATGATTAGAAAGTGGTGATAAAAATTCACATAGGAAATATCCATGTGCACCATGAAGTTCTATTGCATCATAGTTTGCTTCTTTTGCTCTTAATGCACTTTTGATAAACAACTCTTTGATATGCTCTATATCTTGAAGTGTTGCTGCTTTAGGCATCATAAAGGGGCTATCTTCACTAAAAGCTATTGCACTTGGAGCAATTGGTGTTTCATCTTCAACTGTACATTTTCTACCAGCATGGGCAATTTGAATTGCTGTTTTTGCTCCCATTGAGTGCATTTGAGCATTTAAGATTTTATGTGCTTTGATTTGAGTTTCATTCCAAAGTCCTAAATCATTTGCAGATATTCTTCCTCTTGGCTCAATAGCTGTTGCTTCAACAATTATAAAACCAACACCACCAATCGCTCTTGCTAAATAATGCCCTTTATGAAAAGTTTTTATCTCACCACTATTATCACTAGCATACATACACATAGGAGGCATAACAATTCTATTTTTGAGTTCCAACTTTCCTATTTGTCCCTCTTGAAATAATAACTTCATAGCAACACCTTATTAAGAAACTTTTTCTAATTTATTGATTGTCAAACCATCTATTTTATTTTCTATTTTTGATACAAAAGTTATAAAATGTTCTTTTTGCTCATGAGCTGATAAAAACTCAGCACTCTCCCAAGTTTCTACAAAAGTAAAACTGTTTTCATCATCTAAGTTTTTATGTAAATCATATTGAATACAACCCTCATCATTTTTGTGAGTCGCTTCGTGTAATTTTAAAAGTTCACTATAAACTTCATCTGTAAATCCATCTTTTACTTTTACTGTTGCTACGATTACTATATTTTTCATAATATGTCCTTTTTTTTATAAAAAATTGCTAGTTAAAACTTTTTCAAATTTTTCTAATTCAGAATCTAAATCTAAATCACCTTTAAATATATCATGTACGGCATAAGTTTCAAGTGGTTTTAATCCACAAAATTGGAAAGTTTTATGAACAGCAACATGTGCTTCATCTAAAGACATACCTTCAAATAAACTATTTTTATTGTTAAACGCTGATTCAGGACAATTATAAGTTAATGATAACATATATTTTTTATCTTGCATCAATCCTCCACTACCATATAACTTTGAAGCATCATCTCTACTTCTTCCATCACTTGCATAATGTACACCTTGAGTAAAAGTTTCATCAATATATTTTTTTGTAATCCAAGGAACTCCCATCCAATATACAGGATATTGAAATAAAATATAATCTGCCCATTTAAATTTTTCTACCTCTTCTTCCTTATTATACCCTTTTTCAATCTCGGTATATTTTACTTCGAAATCATTTGTAAGAAAAAAATCTTTTGCTTTGTCTATATAATGTTGAGTTAACTCACCCTTTGCCACTACATCATAAAACTGATGTCCATTTATGATCAATACTTTTTTCATAAATACTCCTTATTTTGTAAAATTATAAAGCATTTGAACTTAAATTTCCCTTACATTACTTTAGGTATGTAATGTTATTTTCTATCTTAATTGTTATTTAATAGATATATATTGTAAATAAAAAGTATTTTTCATTTTGTTATAAATTATTCTACCTCTTTATTGCTCGGACCCTCAACCTTACATAATCAGCACTCCAACCAACTATTTCATTATATTGTTTTGGTTTTAATATCTCTTTTACTTCTTTTTTAAATGTTATTTTCTCTTCATTTGTTAAATTTTCAGTTATTCCATTTGCAAAAACATCTAACCAATTTGTGATATCATCTATTTGAGTTGGTCTTGGTATTATCTCTATATATTCTACTGTAAAACCATTGTTTTCTAAAAGTTTTCTATACTCTACATCACTTAAGAATACCCAAGGGTTATTAAAATCTCCCCAAGAAGTATGATTATCAAAAACTTCCTGCATGGCATCGGTTAGATTTTTGATATTTCCATATCCTCCAAATTCAGCTACAAATCTACCCTCTTTTTTTAAAGCCTTATGTATCTTTTGAATTGCAAGTTCACTATTCTTTACCCAATGTAATACAGCATTTGAGAATACTGCTTCAAACTTATTTTCAAAATCTAAATCTGTAGCAC
>JBATTX010000276.1:0-2669 GCA_049670825.1 Arcobacteraceae bacterium
AAGTAGCAAAATCTACAATAAATGATCAGTCTGATTAAAATCAACTATTAAATATATTCCTGGAAGATAGAATAGTAACCAAATGAATACGAATACAATTTTTAATTTTTTATGACTCATATTTACTCTAGTTCCCGGCAAGCTCCAGCATTATAAATAACAGTACCATTTGAAAAAGAACGTTCTTTTTCAATAACTTTAAAGCCATTCTTTTTACTTACAATTGTATTCATACATCTAAGTGTTTTGTGTTTTTTAAATGCATTTATAATTTTCATATCATTATCATATCTATAACTAAAAGATGCATAAAGTCCAGCAGCACATAATGCAATAAAGGTTAAGATAACTAATATATTTGCTAAAGAAAATTCTTTTTTAATATTAGCCATCATTTCATCAATTTTTTGTTCTTTTTCTTCATCTGTCATTGTTTTTTTCATTTGTATATCCTTTTTTATTGTTCTTTACAATCAATTGCATCTTCTGCACGCATACTCATAACTTCATTTGCAATAACATCTGCAAATGGTGATTCCATAGAGTAATATTTAGCATCATAGATTTTTGTATCATCTATAGAAAATACCACTTCAAGTAACTTTTGTAATTTCTCTTGATCTACACTATTTAATTTTTTACTCAGTTCAATAATTATTTGTGGTTGTGTATTCATATGATTCCTTTCTTTTTAATACCTAGAGTCAATACTATAGACAGGTCTAGCTTGTACTGCTAATGCAAAAAGAACAAATAATACATATGCACCAACAATTGTACATACTACATAAATGGATAATTGAAACAGTGATCCAAACAATCCTGTAACAAAATCAGTTTCATAGAAGTTTCGAAATATCAAAGCCAGTATTACAATAACTGCAATAACAATCAATATAATTCCATTTAAAATATCTCCACCATCTTTTAAAGCATTTTGATACCAAATATTTCCAAAAAAAAGAAATGCATACGATATCCCAATAGCTACAAAACTTTTCATCTCAAAAAACAAATATCTAAAATGTTCTTGAGTATATTCATTAAATTTTATTACACTTAGATATAAAATAAATGCACCAATTACTAAACCTAATATTGTTAAAACTGTCATACTAAACTCCTTGTATTTATTTTAAATGTTCTATATTAGATATTTATATTGAAATTATATTCTAATTTCATAATCTTGTCAAGTCTTTCATACTAAATTAGATGAAAATAGTGTATAATATATCTATATTAGAATCTTAGGAATAACAGTATGGATAAAAATGAATTTACACGAAGATTAAAAGAGTTAAAATTAAATAATAAAGAGTTTTCTAAAATATCAAATATTCCATACTCTACAGTTACAGGTTGGGGATGTTTAGCAAATAATAAAATACTACCCATACCGGTGTGGGTAGAACCATTTTTAGAGTATTATGAGAAGTCTATTAAACTTGATTATGTTGCTACAGAGATTTGTGCGAAGATGCAGGATTTTAAGGTATGATATAACTATATATTTTCAATATAATGACTATTTAATATTATATTATTAAATTTCTAAAATATAATGTATTTAGTGGGGATTATACATTCGCAGCGAATTTATATTTTCAAACAGACAAGTTTCGCAATCAATCTCTATTATTATTTGCAACAGAACTAATGGAAGCTGATAGTAAAAGATAGTTTACACTCGTGACTACTACAGCTAGATATATCTTCTAATAAATTCCATAACTTCTGGCTTGTCCATATTTTTATCTAGATATATTAGACCTAATCCACCAATGAACATTGTCAATCCACAAGAGAGCTCTTTTGCATTTGTAAAATTAAATATAATATAGATACTTGGGAGTATAAACATTAAAAAATTGATATATAAAAATTTCATTGTTTTTCCTTGTGGTTGGATTGTTTAGTTTTATTATAACAAAAAGAGAATCAAAATTTATCAGAGTATTATAAATACTTACATAATAAGTTTAACTAAAGTATTTAAATGTAAATAATCATTTATAATCAAAAAGGTTGTTGATAAAGATGTTCTTAGTAAAAAATAGAGTGATTAATATTTCTGAGTAGTTTATAACCTACTTTACAGTAATAAAATAATAAACTCTTCTTTATTATTACTCAAATATACATATACACAATTAAGGAACATACATTGAGCATATCAGCACTAATCTGGAGTACAGCAGACTTACTAAGAGGTGATTATAAACAATCAGACTACGGAAAGATTATTTTACCTTTTACACTTTTACGAAGACTAGAGTGTGTGCTGGAGCCAACAAGAGATGATGTGCTTACTGAATACGAAGCTAGAAAGGATTTGGGTATCCCTTTAGAACAGTTTTTAGTTAGAAAGTCTAAAAATAGTTTCTATGCTACATCAAAGTTCACTTTATCAAAACTAATGGCTGACTCGAATAACCTAAGAGATAACCTTGAAAGCTATATAAATAGTTTTAGTGAAAATGCAAGAGAAATTTTTGAAAAGTATGACTTTAATGCTCAAGTTGACAAACTAAATGACAATAACCTTTTATATCTAATAGTAGAGAAGTTCTCAAGCTTTGATTTAACTCCAAAAAATGTATCAAACCATCAAATGGGTTTAATGTTTGAAGAACTTATTAGAAAATTTGCAGAACAATCAAATGAAA
>JBATTX010000277.1:0-3841 GCA_049670825.1 Arcobacteraceae bacterium
TCTGTAATGGTTTTGGTGATTCGATGGAGCTTTTAATACGACTTCTTAATAAAACTCACAATACTATAGCAATAGAGCATCCAGGCTATTTTGTAACAAGACAAATATTTGAAGCAAATAACTACAAAATCAAAAAAATACCAGTAGATGCAAATGGAATAGATTTAGATGAGTTAGAAAAGTCAATAGCAAGGTTAGTGTATCTCACCCCATCACATCAGTATCCTACTGGGGTTACTATCCCTATATCAAATAGACTCAAACTCTTAGATTGGGCGCAAAAAAATGATGCATTAATTATCGAAGATGATTATGATAGTGAATTAACCTATGAAAACAGACCAGTGCCTTGTATGCAAGGATTGGATAGATTAGGAAAGGTGATTTATGTAGGGACTTTTGCAAAATCTTTATCACCTGCAATAAGAGTGAGTTATTTAGTTGTACCACAGTTTTTACTAGAAGCGTTTAATGATGTATTTGAGTCAAGAGTATGTTTATTTACCCAAAAGACCTTGGAGATGTTTATAAACCAAGGGCATTGGGATAGGCAACTACGAAAGATGAGAACACTCAATAAAAAGAAATATATGCTTATGAAAAAATCGCTTGAAGAGAACCTTGGTTCAAATATGAAAATAGTCAATCAAAGTGGAGGATTGGCTATTTATATACACCCTACAGTAGCTTTTGATTGGGAAAAACTTAAATCATTTGCAACACAAAAAAAGATTAAACTGCATTTTGCAAAAGATAAAGTAGGGGGAGAATGGGAAGCTTTGATGATGGGCTTTGGTGGATTAAAAGAGCAAGAGATAGAGCCAGCTATTAAAATATTTAGCTCTATATGGAAAGAGTGTATTAAAACCGCTCTTTGAGTATGTGAAGTTTTGTAATTTTTGAAAAGTCAAAAATTTTGCTTGGGGTTTCTAAAAAATATGTGTCGTTTTTTTGTGTCAGTTTATAAGGTTTTATCTTCTGTATTTTTTTTGCTTCATACGAAAAAGTGATGTAGTTTTTATCTTCAATCGCTTTTTGTAGAAACCTCAGTTCTATATTCATTATGTATCCTAGATATTTAAATCAAGATATTATAACAAATATAAAATCTAAGTTTCATACAAAAGCTATTCTACTATCTCTAACTTTGTAGATTGCTCCTCTTTTGTCTGCTTATGTACACTATTTATAGGCTTAATATGTCCATCTCGTCCATATATAAAGCTTTGTTCATCCACAATCACTTTATATGCTTTATTAAGTGTTATAGCTCGTTTTGCACTAGGAAAGAGTAAATAAGATATATCTTTTTGTATTTTAGATGTTTCAGTAGTATTTAGTTTACCATCTTTAAAAAACTTGTTATAGACCTCTATGTTATCTCTAAACTCATTTGCATGGTTGTTGTTTTTAAGATACTTGAGATACTCATCGTTCTTATCAATGATACCTTTTAACCCTTTTTTACTCCAATCATACCAGCCATTATTTAAAGTATGCTCAAATTTGCGTGGAAATGAAAATGTTGAATCTGTAATAGCACCAATTGATGAGTGACAGCCCATACAAAATAGGGTCTCTTCATAACTTTGTGGTCGTAGTTCTCCATTTTTATCTTCGATAAACCCTTGGTATGTCCATCCTCGTTTGTTTGAAAGACCTTGTTCTATATCTCCATTGTACACGCTATATCTATCAGGGAAATCAGAGGTTTCTTTCATCTCCTCTTCGGCTAAATCTTGGTGAGTATTATAGTTGGCCCAATAGAGTTTTTTAGCATAGCGTAACTCTTTCATTCTTTTTGACATAGAGATTTCATCATCTTTTACATCAATATAACGCACACTATGTAAAAACTCTGTACCTACAGGATAAAGACCTGATGCAATTTTAAGATTTTTTGTAGATGCTAAACCAACATAAGAAGTAGGTCGTTGCTCTTTTTTTTGTTTGATCAATCGCTCCACGATATCTAAATTTTGTTCATAGACAGATAGACTTATATTACCTTTTTTATCTTTCCAAAATAGTTTTGGTAATCGAATCATTACATCATCTGTACTTCCATTTGTAGGCCAAAAAGTTCCTAAAAAAGGATAATATCCAAATGCTCTCCAACCCGTAATCAAATTTTTATCATCTCGATCAAACCCTTTTTCATCAAAATTAAAATTACAATCAGGAATAATCCCATCCCATTTTCCATTGTTATTTGCATCCCAATTTTTTGGAATATTTTTCAATTTTTGTGAAAGAATTATATTGTTATTTTTATCTTTATAGTTATCTTTTTGTATGTAGTTGAGTATCTCTTTATCTGATATATTTATTATCTGTTTTGTTCTATCTTTAAAGAGGTTTATCCATCTATTTTTTGTGGCATATTCAGGGAAACTATAAGTTTCTTGTAGATCATCATCATTTGTGTAGTTAGGTTCAGTAGATTTGGTATGGCAAGCATAACATGGATTATGTTTAATACCATTATCATCTGTTGTTTTTGTATAACACTGAGGGGGTATAAATGCTGTTTCGTTGTAAAGATTTGTATTTTTTAGATCTATATCATTTGCATATAAAACTACAGCACCAAATAGTGCTGTATAAAATGAATATTTCATTTGTTATTTTTCTTATTTACTGATAACTGGAAGTGGTCCTACATATCCAGTATATGCTCTCATCTCACCAACATTTCGAGCAGTACTTGGCATATTTTCTTCTGATGTTACAGCATCACCTTCACCATAAGGGTGTTGTACAACTGTCATAAGATATCCGTATCCATTAATATTGTTATAGTAGTATGGAGATGTTGTTTCAGAACCATATGGTGTAGTTAAGATTCTTGTTAATTTATCTTGTTCAATATTATATGACCAAACATAATCATTTTGGTGTCCAGAACCTGTATCTTCACCAATAATGAGTGTATTTGTATTGCTAATGTATGTTACATTATCAGGATTTGCTAAAGAATCCACAGAACATTGATTTGCTGCAATAGAATTATCAGCCCATCCTTCAACAAGTGAGTGCATTTTAGTTGGGATATATGAAGAGTTTATCATCTTCCCATCTTTATCTTTTGTTGCGTAGTTGCTCATATTTAAAGCATATACTGCACCACATTTGTTGTATGGTAGTTTTATATCGTTGTTTCCACCACCATCATATTTTGAAGATTCTTTCCCTTTTTTAGCAAAGTCTTCCATACCATAAGCAATAGCTGACATACCTATGTAGAGAGTGTTTGCTTCTTTGTTAAAAGTGATCCCTTCCATTTTTCTAAACTCAGTTGTAGCACCTTTAATTGCTGCATATCTTCTTGATTCTAATCTTGAAGCGATCTCTTCCATACCTGGTTTGATTTTTAGACACTCTTGTTTCATTGTAGTATTAACAGATGTGAACCCTTCTGGACATTTTTCATCTGTTGAAGCTGTTTCAAAAATGTCATTAAATGTGATTTTTTTATCTAATGATTTTTTAATAGATGCATCACTTGAGTGACCAAGATTTACCCAAGTAAGGTTAGCACTTCCTGCACCTTTATTATTTGTTTGTTCCCATTTAGCAGCATAAAGTGTACCTGAACTTAAATCTCTTTTTTCATCTGCAACGAACATAAATAATGCTACATTTGTTCCATCATCACTTAAAAACACTGTTTTTTCATCTGGCATCACATACGATAATTCGTGAGCAAATCGTCCCATAGAGTAGTGTTTTTCAACTTTTACATCGCCTTTTTCATTGAGAACTGTAACTTCTGGAGTCCAACCATAATCATAAGGATTAAGTGCTTTTAAATCTCCACCAAAATAATCAGCCATAGGAG
>JBATTX010000278.1:0-3470 GCA_049670825.1 Arcobacteraceae bacterium
AATAATTATTTTCTGTTCATCTTCACTTAATCCAACAATGAGTTTTGCATGACCAAGTGTAATTTTATCTGCACCAAGCATTTTTTGTGCAAAACTACTTAATGTTAAAAGTCGTAAAATATTACTAATTGAACTTCTACTTTTCGATACTATTTTTGCTAATTCATAATGGGTTATATCATAATCATTAATTAGACCAGCATATGAATATGCAACTTCAATTATGTTTAAATCATCTCTTTGGATGTTCTCAATTAAAGCTAACTCTCTTAATTTGTCATTATCTACATCTATAACTAGGGCTTTTATTGTTGATAAGTTAGCAAGTTTTGTAGCACGAAGTCTTCTTTCACCAGCAACTAAAAGATAAGTTCCTGCATCTTTTGTTACAACAATTGGTTGAAGAAGTCCATTTTTTTCTATAGACTCACTTAATTCTCTGAGTTTTTCTTCATTAAATATTTTTCTAGGTTGATACGGATTTAATTTGATATTATTTACATCTATTTCATAAATTTCATTTTTAACCGAAATATTGTTATTTTCATATGCAGTTTCTATTTCACCTAATAATTCACCTAATCCTCTACCTAATGCCATGAGTTATCCTTGTTGTAAAATTGATTTAGCTAAATTTGTATATGCCTTTGTTCCACTTGATTTTGGATCATATAACATGATCGGTTTTCCAAAACTTGGACTTTCTGCAAGTTTTATATTTCGAGGTACTACAACATATGATGAATCACCCCATTTAAAAAGTTTACTTTCAAAGTGTTTTGCTAGGTCTGCAAATACTTGCTTAGACAAGTTATTTTGTGCACTATACATAGTAGGCAAGAAGCCTTTAATATCGAGTTGTCTATTTATTGTTTGTCTAATTAATTTTATTGTATTTAACAATTGTGCTAAACCCTCTAATGCAAAAAATTCACACTGAATAGGTATTAAAACAGAAGTTGCTGCACTTAAAGTATTGATTGTAAGAGGTCCTAGAGCAGGAGGAGAATCTATTATAATAAAATCATAATCATTTCGTATAACATCTAATTTTCGTTTTAAAACTAATTCTCTATCTTTTGTATTTTTATAAAACTCTTTTTCAATCCCTACTAAACCAATATTAGATGGTGCTACAAATAAATTTTCGATATCTTTTGACTCTAGGATGATATCTGTTATCTCTTTTGTACCCAACATTACATGATATAAATTGTATTCGTATGAATCTCTATGAAAGCCTAAACTTGTTGTTGCATTTGATTGTGGGTCTGCATCGATAAGTAAAACTTTTTTTCCCTCGAGGGCAAGTGCTGCACTTAAATTAACAGCTGTAGTTGTTTTTCCAACTCCACCTTTTTGATTTGCTATTGTAATAACTTGAGTCATCTTAAACTAAATACCTTTTCATTAGAAATATTGATAGATCCGTCTTCATTTAAAATAGCACCTTCTAGGGATACTTTTTTATTGTTAACAGTTGTTTTATATTGTTTGCTATTCGTGAATTCTACCCTATATTTACTAAAAATCTTCTTCCAGTTCATTTTCTGTAAGATTTGATTAAAATAATGACTTAATAGTTTTTCTATATCTAGTTTAATATCTAAATAACCATAATTGTCATTTATTTGGTATAAATTTAATCCTATTCCACAATAAAATAATTCACCCGAAAAATTGGTAATTGTACCCCCAATTTTTTTATCACTGATATAAAAATCATTGGGCCATTTTAACCAAATCGTTGAGCCTAAATCTGATAAAATCTCTTTTAATATAAAACTAAAATATATAGAAGCTGATTGCATTGGTAAATCATTTGGTAATCTATTTTTATCAATTACAAAAGAGAAAAAAAGATTACCATACTGTCCATCCCAATTGTTATTTCTACTTCCAATTCCATGTGTTTGGTGTTGAGTAACTACCGCCAGTGGATTTTTATAACCATTCACATTTATATAATTTTTTAAGTAAGTATGAGTTGAATCGACAGATTTAAGAAAAATTATCTCCAATTTCTAACCTTTTACCTCTAATATAATCTAAAACATTCATCTGTTTTTTTGATGATGGCTGAACACTAATTATTTCTATAGTTCCTGTACCACAGCCAACAATAATCGTTTCTTTTGAAATAGAAAGAATTTCACCTTCTACATTTGTTGAATAATTTTCTAAAAGATTACACTCTTTAATTTTAAGTCCACTCTCCAAATAGATATCTGGCCATGATTTAAAGGCTCTATATTTATTATAAAGGTTATTTACATTTTCAAAAGTTACTAATCCATCACTTTTTGATACTTTTTTACAATGAGTCACCAAAGATAAATTTTGTTTTTGTGGTAGAATATTTTCTAATCTATCTAGAATTTCTACGGTAAGTTCTGCTGCACATACAGAAAGTAAATTGAAAAGTTCGCCTACTACTGTATTCTTTGAAATTGAAACATATTTATAACCTAATATATCTCCGCTATCAAGTCCCACATCCATATTCATAGCTGTAACTCCACTAAATTGTTCATCATTAAGTAAAACCTGTTGAATAGGACTAGCTCCTCTATATTTTGGAAGAAGCGAAGCATGAAGATTAATACAAGGGGCAAGATTTAGTATCTCTCTTGGAAGTATTTGTCCATAAGCTGCAACTATAATTATATCAGGTTGCAATTCAACTATTTTATTTTGAATTGCATTCTCTTTTAACGTAGTTGGTTGATAAATTGGCATTGACAAGCCATGTTCTAAAGCAAATTGTTTTATGTGAGGAGGTGTTAATACTTGTTTTCTCCCTACAGGTTTATCTGGTTGGGTAAAAAGAGCAACTATATTATAATTTTCTTCTAAAAGTTTTTCAAAAATTATCGTTGCGTAATCTGGTGTTCCCATAAATACAATTCTTTTTTCTTTAGACATTTATTTCCCTTCTGGCTTAAATAGTGTTCCATTTATATGTTGTTCATTTATAAGATAATCTTTTGCACAAGTCAAATCAAAACCACTAGTTAAAAACATATTTTTGCCATTATTCATTAAAAATTCTGCAGCTTTTAATTTAGTAACTATTCCACCTGTAGCAAACTCATTATTTGCACTGTGTTTTTCTTCTAATTGTTTTTCATCGATTTTATATACAATTTTTTGTAATTTTGCATCAGCAAATTGATGTGGATTTTTATCGTAAAAACCATCAATATCAGTTAATATCACTAAAATATCAGCATCAAAATAATGAGTAACATAAGCAGATAATTGATCATTATCTCCAAATACAAGCTCTTCTGTTGCTGTAACATCATTTTCATTTATAATTGGAACGATATTATGTTCTAACATAACTTCCATTGCATCTTTTGCATGATTCAATCTTTTATCATCATGAAAAATCGATGCTTCAAGTAATACCTGAGAACATAAAATATCAAATTTTGCAAATTTATTTCTATAAGTATGGAGTAATA
>JBATTX010000279.1:0-3157 GCA_049670825.1 Arcobacteraceae bacterium
TCAGTATTCTCTTCATATACTTCAGTTAAATTAATATCTTCATTATTTGTATACGCCACAACACACTGTCTAAATGCAGGCAGGTGTTCATTGTATGATGCAGCTTGAAGTTTATAAAGTGTATCTGTAATATCAGGATACTCTTGTGTATGTAAAAGTAGATTGTCATACATCTGAATATTATCTATCTCTGCAGCAACTCCTACTTCACAACACTCAACAAGAGTACTTGGTAGTACAATCTTTTCATACCAATCATTTACTGGTAACTCTACATTATATTTTTTTGCTAAAGTCACCAACTCTTCATAGTGTCGTATCTCAGCTTCAATAATATTTATAAAGGGAGCATGACTTCCAAATGTTTCGATAACTTTACGATAAGTTTCATACGCATGATACTCATCATAAACTGCAATTCGTAAAACCTGATTTAAAATCGGTTCATCATAATTTGGGTCAACTCTTAAAGTGACTAACAAATCTTTATCAACATTCATTTAACTTATCTCCTTTTTTAAATTTTCAATAATTTGAATAACCTCATCTATATTTTCACCTTTAATTAAATCATCCCATAATCTTTTTGGAAAAATATCATTGTTGTATTCAATTGTTACAGAGGCGATTATTTTATTGATTTTAATCTTTTTTATACCGTTGATTTTGTTTGGTAAAGTTTCAATATCACCTAAAGATACATCAGTAACTTCATTTTGAATTTTAGGGTTTACCCTTACTCGTAATCTTCCAGCTGTGTGTGCTATTACTGTAAAATATGAAGCTATTTCAACTATTTTTTGGGGTGTAATTTCCATCTTTCTTTCTCCTACATTGCAATTTTTATATTTTTTGTGTTGTTTATACCTTAAAATAAACTAAGAATTATTATCAATGGCGAGTCGTGAGGAGTTTGCCATGATACTTGTCGTATGTCCTATATGAATTGCACCAGCTGCTGCAGGACTTAAAAGTCCAATACTCGCAAATGCTGCGCCTATTAAATTGGTACTAGTTCCTATCCAATAGTTTTGATTCACTACTTTTAAACTTTTTTTACTAAGATTATATAAATTTACTACATCTTCAGGATGAGAATGTGTTACAGCTATATCAGATACCTCAATAGCCATTTGACTTCCACCAGAAGCAAAAGAGATAGAAACATCTGCTTTGCTCATAGCAAGTGTATCGTTTACTCCATCACCCACCATCACTACATTTTTATACTTTGTTTTTAGCTCTTCAATTGCTTTGGCTTTATCATATGGTGACTGATTTGCAAAGACAGTATCAAATCCAAGATTATTTGCAAACGATTGTGCTACTTTTTCCTCATCTCCTGTTATAAGAGCTATGTGTTTTACACCTTTTCTTCGTAGATCACTTATCATCTTTTTTGTGCCACTTCTAACTTCATGCTCCAATGTAATAAATCCTAGTAGTTGGTCATCTACACTTACATATACAATTGTTTTTGCATCATTAAGATGGTTATGTACTTGATCTTCAAAACGACTTATATCGATATGTTCTTGGTCAAAGAACTTTTTATTACCAGCGATTATTGTGTGTTCCCCATCAATACTTTTCACACCAAATCCTGCAATAATTTGTGTCTGAGCTGCTTGATTAATATGAAGATCTAACTCTTTTGCTTTTTTTAAAATTGATAAGGCAATTGGGTGAGTATTTCTGTATTCAGCTGTTGCTAAATATTCTATAAGGGTATTTTTACTCACCCCTTTTGCTGTAATAATATCTTTTATGATAGGTTTTCCAGTAGTCAGAGTCCCTGTTTTATCAAAACAAAACACTTCACTTTGACTTACTTTTTCGAGTGATTCTCCACCTTTAATCAAAATACCAAGTTTAGCACCATTTGCTATTCCGGCACTTATTGCTGTTGAGGCTGCGAGAATTGTAGAACATGGACAAGCCATGATTATCATTACTGAAAAAGCATTGATAAATGAACCTGTAACAACTAAAGTTCCTAAAGTTAATAGTGTTCCTATTTTTAAAAGTCGTTTAGCTAAAAGGTCAGCTTCTAATTGTGAAGGGGATTTTAAACACAATGATTTCTCAACATCACTCATCACTCTTGAGATATATCTATCATCTCCAACAGCTGATACTTTTATATATATTCTTCCTGTTTCACATAGAGTTCCTGCGTATACTTGACTTTGTTTTTCTTTATTGATATTTTCACTTCTACCATTTATCAATGATTCATCTATTTGTGCTGAACCATTTATAATAATCCCATCAACAGGTATTTTATCCCCTGCTCTACAAACAACAATATCATCTACTTTTACATCTTGAAGTGGTATTTGTAACTCCACATCATCAACTAAGATATAAGTATTTTTTGTGTCTATCTCTATAAGATCTTGAATCTGTTTTTTTGATTTTGTTGCCACATACTCTTCAAGTAACATTCCAGCTCGAAGTATATAAATGATCTCAAAAGCAGCCATTGACTCCCCAAAAGCTATAGCTGTCAAAAGTGTTCCACTTAAAAAAGTTTGTAAAGTAAATTTACCCTCTTTTATATCTTGATATGAATCTTTTAATAATGGAACAGCTGCAACAAGAGAAACTAATGAGATAAGAGATAAAGGGGCAGATACAATACTCAAACCTAATAGATTTTGAGTCGTAAATAGATACAAACTATATCCAGTTAATAACCCAAACTCAACAATTTTACGAGTAAATGAGATATTAGATTTTCGTGGTTCTACTAAACAAGTTGCACAACTAGAACCTATAGAACATAGTGTTTGATCTAGATTTTTACTAGTTGAGATAAATAAAGAATCTATTTTAGCAATCACTTCATTTAATGTAGTAGTGGGACTATAAGATATAATAATAGATTTACAAGATACATTTTGCCTAAAATCTATTATTATATCTTGTAGATTATTTTTGATAAGTTCTATATTAGATAACTTACCAAAAATATTTGATTTGAGTCGTGCTCGATTTGCTACATCACTTTTAATTGTTATAGTATTCATATTACTGACAATCTTGACAAACACCATATAGCATCATGTTGTGACTTTGAAGTGTAAATCCATTTGATTTAGCAACCTTCTCTTGTAGTTTTTCAAGCTCATCATCAAAAAACTCTACTATTTTT
>JBATTX010000280.1:0-3736 GCA_049670825.1 Arcobacteraceae bacterium
GATATTTTTAGGTCCAAATTCTTCTTTAAAATGTTCACAAGCAAGTGCATTAAGAGTTGTCTGAGTACTAAAAGCCACAAGTGAGCCAATACCTTTTAAAGGTATTTTTTTTAAGGCATAATCGGAAATAATATGTCCATAATGACAATCTAACCCTTCCATTCGTGCTTTATTTGTGTTTTTTCTATTTGTATCTGTTAATTTTACGACAAACCCTTGAGTAACAAGTGAAGCTGCTATTTCACGAGCTATGAGATTTGCACCAACTATAAGTACCCCTTTGGGATCTGGTTCACGTTCATTTAAAAATTTTGCAAGTGGCTTTGCAGTGGTTCCATATAATAGTATAGTACTAATTATAACCATGAAGGTTAAAGGAACAAGTAATTCAGCATCTACATATCCTAAACTTTCTAACCGCAATGCAAAAAGTGCGGAAACAGCAGCAGCTATAATACCACGTGGTGCAATCCAACTTAAAAGTACACGAGAATTCCAATTAAGCGGTGAAAATAGAGTAGAAAAGAAAACAGATAGAGGACGAGCTACAAATATTATTATACCAAGTAGTGCTAAAGCTGGTAATCCCATGTCTAATAAAGCATTTACATCTAATCTAGCTGATAAAAGTATAAAAAGTACAGAGATAAAAAGTAAACTCAATTTCTCTTTAAATAGGAGGATCTCCTCCATATCAACATCTTTCATATTTGCTAATATCATTCCCATAAGCGTAACAGTCAATAATCCAGATTCGTGTGCAATCATATTTGATATTTCAAACAATACCAAAACAAATGATAAAGTAAATAGATGATGTAAAAAATGTGGAATTAAGAAATGTTTTAATAAAAATGCAAGTATATATGCTCCAAGTGTACCTGCAATTACTCCTGTAGCAATGACCGATAGGAAAATAAAAACAATATCCTCTTGTGCTTGATCTGAAATAATATACTGAAAAACTAAAACTATTAAAATTGCGCCAATTACATCTAATATAACACCTTCCCAGTGTAAAAGGTTAGCCACATCTGTATTGGGACGAATAGTTTCTAATAATGGTTTTATAACAGTAGGACCTGTCACAGTCATCAATGAACCGAATAATATAGAAAGTTCCCAGGATAATCCTATCAGGTGATGTGTTGCAAGCGAAACAATTCCCAAAGTAATCAACATTCCTATAGTAAGCAAAGAATAAAGTGTTGTAGTCAATCCTTTGACTTTATGTATTTGAAGTGTTAAACCACCTTCAAACAAGATAATTGCTACGCCCATTGAAACAAGAGGGAAAAGTAGATCTCCTAAAATTTTATCAGGATTTAGTAACCCTGTAATTGGACCAGCTAAAGCACCAATAAACAGTAAAAATATAATTGAAGGAAATTTTATGCGCCAAGCTAATAATTGACTAATTACTCCTAAAAAAATAACAAGAGAAAATGTTAATAATATATGTTCAGACATTGAATAACCACCTTTATATTTTATTTATAAACTATCTTTATCTTCGATACTCTTACTTAGAGACTTTTTTTATAATATCTGTTTAAATCAAATAAACCAGACCTAATAGGTTGTTCTTTTTCAAATCTATTTTGAAACCAATCATAAACTTGCCAAAAGTTTTTATTATTTCTATTGATAAAAAATTTTGAAAGTTTTTTTTCATCAATTTTTCCTTTTAAAATTTTAAAAAAATCATTTACCTCATCTTGTTCAACTTCAACAAAATAGTTAGGATAGGAGCCTATAAAGCCCTCAATAAAATTTATTTTATCTTTTTTTATATCAAGTCTTGATTCCTCTTTAAACATAAAAGCAACACTGTCGTGCCATCTATTTATAACCATACTATAAACAAAATCCTCTTTTTCCATTTTAAAGCGTATATAAATTAAATTAAAATTTGTACTAGAAAACTTCTGAAACTTATCAATTCCATTATTGTATGCAATATCTCTTAGGCTATTCTCTATATCTTCTTTTTTCGTATAACTCTTTTTTAGCTTTAGAGATGTTGGCTTAGTACCAACAAAATTAATTTTATCTTTTGCCATGTTAGTACCATCTAAAATTTTTTTGACAAAATTTTTATAATCATAGTTTAGTGTTGATTGATTATCTGATGGAGTATAAGTCACAAGATACTTAGGAAGAGTTCCCTTATACCAACTATTAAAAGTTGATTCTCTTAAATTTTTTGGTAAATACTCTAAAAAGTTGCTTTCCCCCTCAATTCTAAGTCTATCCATATATTTTCTTACTAATAATTTATGCTGTGTGTTTCCATATACATCAAAACCAGCAACAAGAGAATAATAGAGCCTTTCTAACAAAGGATAATCAATAAGCCACATTGTTCGAGGAATATCTCCTAATGCACCTTTATGCACAGAAGAGGAGTTAAAGTGACGATATATAGTTAAAATAGCATCGTTGTCTTTTTTACCGTATTTATTTCCTTTCCAAATAGTATCAAGGCTTACGTTATTTCCGTATTCTTTATAAAGTTGATTTTTATTTGTATAATAATCTATAGTTTCATTGTTGTATTTATAAATACTCAAAATATCAAGAAGATCACTATTCCCTCCATATTCATTTGGCAAAGATAAATTCTCTAGGTTCTCTTTGATAAAGTTTTTGTCTTTTATAGTATAGTCAAATTGTGGGTCTTTAAATACTACCCAAAAATGATCATGAATAACATTTAAAGCTACTTGCCCTTTACAAACTGGACCTCTAATAAAATTCATAATGAAATAATGAATATTATCTAGCATAAACTGATACCTTGAGATAAGGGGTATTTGTGAAAATACCTCTAAAGGATTTGATGCAATTTTCGCTTTATAACTTGGCATATATGGTTTTTCATTCCATTGTGGTTCTATAAATAACTCTTTATACCTTTGAAGTTTTTTTATATCAAGGCTATATACCATATGTGTTTTATGAACTATGGTTGATTTTATTTTTTTAAATTTATAATAAAACTTTTTGTTTGCTTGTCCATAAGGTACTCTTGTTTTTACTACATCACTTCCATTTTGATCATAACTTCTTACTAAAGAGTAAAAACCTTCACTATTTTTAAATTTTATATGTGCTAAATAAAGATGCTCATAAATATATCGTGCGGTAACTTGATACTTTAAATCTTGATTATTGAAGAAGTTTTCAAATTTTTTTAACTCTTGAGGAGAGCTCTCTTCTAAAACTCTATCATCGACTGGTTTATCCTTTAACCAACTAATTAAAATATCATATTCTTTTTTATCTAAAGAAGGAAACCCATATGGCATACCGTGATAAGGATTTTTTGATAGATACTTATCAAGTTCATTGAGATCTTTACTACATTGTAGTTTATCTTCTTCTGGAGAATAGGTACCGATATTTTCTGGATTCTTTTGCTTTTGGCTAAGGAGTTCCATCATTATATTTGTTTTGTTTGATTTGTCCAAAACAGAATGAAATCCTAACTTTGACCACTCTTCTTTTGTTGTTGCATCAATAAATAGTCTTGATGGATTAGCCGGTTTAATTCTATTTTTATATATCTCATCTTGTGTACCACCTCTTATGAGTCCCTCATATGAACTTAACTTTAATTGGCAAGGGGAATTATAACAAGAATGACACACAACACATCTTTTATCTAAAATGGGCTTCACATCATTTTTAAATGATATTTGTTGAATACTATTTGCACTAAGTACAGATTGTA
>JBATTX010000281.1:0-8519 GCA_049670825.1 Arcobacteraceae bacterium
GCTGATGTGATAACAATAAGCTCATTGCATAAAAATGCAGGAGCAGGGGGAGTTTTTTTAGCGTTATCTTGTGACTATGTTGTAGGGAAAGAAAATGTTGTTTTAAATCCACACTATAAAACTTTGGGTCTAAGTGGAAGTGAGTATCACACCTATACCCTACCTAAAAGAGTAGGGAAAGAAAAAGCAAAAGAGCTTTTAGAAAACTGCTTACCCATAAGTATTCAAAAAGCAAAAAAAATCGCTCTAGTGGATGAGGTGTTTAAAGCAGAAAACTATTTTGACACCATGAGAGCTTATGCTCAAAGTTTCGTAGAAGATGAAGAGAGATATGATGATTTTATTTTGAATAAACAAGAGGATCTTGAAAAAAATCAAAACTTCATAAATAGTTGTAAAGAGAATGAACTCAAAATCATGCATAGTGAATTTTGGGATGAAAATAGTTCTTTTCATAAGTTACTATATGATTTTGTATATAAAGTAGTTGCAAATATTACTCCTACAAGATTACAAAGTCAGGAAACAAAATGAAAGAGATAGCATTTTTAGATTTGATATGGATATTTATCCCTATATCATTTGTATATTTTATCTATGCAAAATGGACAACAGATAAAACAACTATACCGTATGGAATAAGTCGTATGTTTTTACAGCTTGTTCTTTTAGGTTATATTTTAACTTTTATATTCACTTCTGAAAATTTTATTTTGACTTTAGGTGTATTGACTATCATGCTTTTTGTGGCGAGTATTATCTCTTTGCGACCTATTGTTTCAAAAAATAAACGACTTTATCTTTTGAGTTTTATATCGATTTTTATAGGTGGTATGATAACTTTATTTTTTGTTGTAGGTGGTATTTTGGATATATCCTTGTGGTTTGATCCTCGCTATATCATCCCTTTAGCTGGGATGATTTTTGCTAACTCTATGAACAGTATTTCCATAGCAGCTGAAAGATTTTATGTGGAATATGAGAGAAATGATGATTATGAAATATCAAGAAATACTGCTTTTAAAGCGGCATTAATTCCAAATATAAATACGCTTTTTGCGGTTGGATTAGTCTCGATTCCGGGGATGATGACAGGACAAATTTTAGGTGGAGTATCTCCATTTATAGCAGTCAAGTATCAAATTATGGTGATGTGTATGATTATCTCAAGTAGTGGAATCACCACCGCCGTTTTTTTAACACTTATAAAAAAATACCAAAAAAAGGAAAATAACAATGCATGAGTACAGTATCGTTCAGTCACTTTTAAATAGTTGTGAAGAGAATGCACGACAAAATAACGCCACAAAAGTAACAAAAGTAGTGGTAAAAATAGGGGTGATGAGTGGAGTTGAGCCAGATTTATTACAAACAGCATTTGATACATTTAAAGAGCAAACTATGTGTGATGGTGCAGAATTTATTTTAAATGTTCAGCCAGTAGTTATCAAGTGTTTGAGTTGTGGTGAAGAATCAACTTTACAAAAAAATGAATATGCATGTTTAAAATGCCAAAGTGTAGATTTGGATATTTTAGATGGTGAGGATATGTTTTTGATGCAATTAGAGTTAGAGTAGAAATATGGTAAAATAGTGGAATAAAAATAATAAAAGGAAAAAATATGAGAGTAGTTTGTCCACATTGTTTAAAAGTAAATAATATACCACAAAAAGAAACATACGCAAAAGCAAATTGTGGTGGGTGTAAAAACTCACTTTTAGATACAACACCAGTAGAGTTAAATCAGAGCAATTTTGAAGAGGTGGTTGTAAATAGTGAGATACCAGTTGTTGTAGATTTTTGGGCACCTTGGTGTGGTCCTTGTAAATCTATGGCACCAGTATTTAAAAGTGTTGCTACTAAGTATCCTCTAAAAGTATTGTTTGTAAAAGTAAATACAGAAGCTGAACAAAATCTAGGTGCAAAATATGGTATACGAAGTATTCCTACTTTAATAATCTATAAAAATGGTATCGAAGTTCAAAGAGTTTCCGGGGCTATGGATGAACAAAACCTTACAAACTTTATCAATCAGTACAAATAAAATACTTATCTCTTTTTTTTAAAAGAGATATTATTTAAAATTTTAATTGCAAAAAGTGTTAAAATAGTTCCGATGATGATAGGAAGTTTTATCTCTTCACCTAAAAATATCACACTTAATACAATAGCAAAAAATGGTACTAAAAATATAAAATTACTCACTTCACTAGCTCCTAGTTTTTCAATCCCTAAAAAGTAGATACTATTTGAAAATGTTGAAGCTATGATTGAGATGATAAAAAGATTTATCCAAAAAATAGAATCAAAACTTTCATATGCTATCTCTTTAAAATCGATAAAAAATACCCCTGCAAATAGGGTAGTGAAAACATACAAATAAAAAGTAAACACTATAGGTGAACATCCTACTGCTTTAGAGCTAAGTATTGTAATTACTGGCCATAAAAGTGCTGCAAAGATAAAGTAAAGATTGTGTATCACTAAAATCTCATCGAGTTTAAATTGCCAAACATTTAAGATGGTCATCACCCCAATTGCTCCTAAAGACAATGCAAAAATATCTTTTTTATTCATTTTTTTTGTTCCTAAAAGTACTAAAAATAAAAATGTAATAATTGGAATAAGTGTAGTTACAAACGCGCCACCTAAAGATGCAGTTCCAAACTTTGTTCCCAAGAAATAATATTTCATATATGCCAGAAAAAACATAGCTGTAATAGCTGCTATAAAAAGTGTTTTGAGATTAACTTTAAAACTTTTTTTTAAAACTAAAATGATTGGTATGATGGTAATTGCAGTGATTGAAAATCGGAAAAATACCATTTCAAATTCATTTATATAGTTGCTTAGTATTTTAGCATTTACCCAAGAAGCGCCCCATCCAAGCATTGCTAATACAAGTAGAAGGGAAAAAATATTTTTGTTTTTTTCTGTCATAATTGATCTTTTTTATTTGAACTATAACGCAAAAGAAACTAATTGTATAGAATAAAGTTGCTCTTTTCTTGTAAAATTTTTGGTGAGTATCCATAAATATTTTTAAAGTTTCTTATAAAATGTGACTGGTCGCTAAACCCAGCATTAAGACTTGCACTGAGTGGTTTCTCACCTTTTATGATAAGATTTTTTGCTTTATTTGTTCTTGTACTAAGAATATACTGATGTGGTGTAAGTCCAGTGTGTTTTTTAAATACTCTTAAAAAATGGTATTTACTCAAGTGTGAGTTGATAGCTAACTCTTCAAGAGAAATATTTGAAGCGATATTGTCATTTATAAGTTCGATTGAATTTTTAATCACACAGTTTTCATTCAAAAGTGTAGGATACTCTTTTGTTGTATTTGTATAATTTTTGAGAAGATAGGAGAGTGCCTCTATCATATTTGTTTCAATGATCATTTTATCATGTTTATAAAACATTGATATAAAAAATCTTTTTAATATTTTGTATAAAAATGGGTCTTCAATAATATGTGTATGAAAAATAGGTATCTTTTTTTCAAAAAATATTTGCTCATAAATTTCAACAAGTAATTCAATTTTTGGATAAAAGTTAGTATATTTCCATGATGTAGAATCACCATGGTGTATTGCACTTGGATTGATAACTCGTGTTGAGTATTTGTATGAAAGAGTTGATTTATTTTCATTGATAGATTTAAATATTCCATCATGTGTTAAACCTATTGTATAAGTATCATGAAAATGTTTTGTGAATTTTCCATTTGAATTTGGAATATTTTCAAAAATGGTATTTGTTAAACTCTCTATTATCATTAGATATTATATCAAAATGTTCAAAAACTGTATAGAATAAAATTGCTCTTTTATCAATTATACATATAAAAGATACTCAGATAATACATATCTGAGTATTTTAGGAGTGTTAATTTGTAAATTTACCGTTTACTGTTCTTTGAGTGTCCATGATCTCTATCTCTCTAGCTCCTGAGATAACAATCTCTGGGTCAAGAGAAAAGTCCAATGAAGAATCTCTTCCCTCATATGGTACAGAGTTTAAAATAACTTTTAAAGACTCCAGTCTTGCTTTTTGTTTGATGTCTGATCGAATAATTGTCCATGGAGCATTGTGGGTGTGTGTTTGCTTTATCATATTGTATTTTGTATTTGTAAAATCATCCCATCTCTCTTGGGCTTGAAGATCAATTTCGCTGAGTTTCCATTGTCTTAATGGGTCATTCTTTCTTCTTTCAAATCTTCTTGCTTGTTCCTCTTTTGTTACACTATAATAAAGTTTTACTAAAATTGTTCCTTGTCTTGTAAGGTCATTTTCAAACCCTGTTACACTATCCATAAAATCTTCATACTCTTTTTTAGTGCAAAAATCAAAAACAAATTCTACCATCGCACGGTTGTACCAACTTCTATCAAATAAAACTATTTCGCCACCTCTTGGAAAATGTTGAATATATTTTTGGTAAAACCATTGTGAACGTTGCTCTTGAGTTGGTTTTCCTAAGGCTACAACTCTGTAATGTTTCTCATCCATATAACGAGTAACTCTTCTGATTGTTCCTCCCTTACCAGCTGCATCACGCCCCTCAAATAAAATAATCATTTTTTGATCAGTATTTTCTAGATGTTGTTGTAGTTTGATAAGCTCAGCTTGAAAAGGTTTGAGTGCTTGCTCATCTTGTCGTTTGATTATTGCTTTGTCTTTACTTGATTGTTCTGCTCTATTTTCTTTAAATGTTTTGATTAATTCTTCTAAAGATATTTGTTCCCCATCAATATCTATAATCTCTTGCATATATTCTCCATTTACTTATAATATTTTGTGTAAAATATTATAAGTAAATTACAATTAAATTACAAAGCAATTTTGAGTTTCAAAATCAAACTTAACCTTAAATTTGATATAATTATCAAAACGTAAAGGATACTAATGAACTGGGAAAATATTAAAGCACAAATGATATCTTTTTTACAAGATGAAGTTTCAAAAATTGGTGTACAAAAAGTTGTTGTAGGTATAAGCGGTGGACTAGATTCTGCTATTGTATCGACCCTTTGTAAAGAGGCTTTTGGTGAAAATATACAAGGTGTTTTGATGCCTTCTCATTTATCTAGTGATTCAAGTATCAATGACGCAAAAGAGCTTTGTGAAAAATTTGATATCTCTTATGAAATAGTAGAAATTGCTCCAATGGTACAAGCATATTTTAAAAATACTCCAGATGCATCCGCACTAAGAATAGGAAATTTAAGTGCAAGAATGAGAATGTCAGTATTATATGATATTAGTGCAAGAGACAATGCAATCGTAGTTGGTACAAGTAATAAATCAGAAATATTATTAGGATATGGAACATTATTTGGAGATACTGCTTGTGCAATCAATCCTATAGGGCAACTTTATAAATCAGATGCTTTTGAATTTGCTAGATATTTAGGTATCACTGATGCAATTATAAATAAAAAACCTAGTGCAGATTTATGGGAAGGTCAAAGTGATGAAGAGGAACTTGGATATTCTTATAAAACTATGGATGATGTATTAAAACAATTAATTGATGAAAATAAAACAAAAGATGATTTATTGAAGCAAGGTGTAGATGAAGAGTTAATCGATATGATACAATATCGTGTAAAAGCAAATGCTTTTAAATCAAAACTACCCACTATAGCAACAATAAACTTTTAAATAAAAAAGGAAAATAGATGATAAAAACTGTTAAACCTGAAAGAACAATACCTTTTTTCAAATCAACAATAGATCAAGAAGAGGTAGATGCTGTTGCTTCAGTATTAAACCAAGAAACTTTTACAATAAGTAAAGTTGAAGAGTTAGAAAAAGAGATAGGTGATTTTGTAGGTGCTTCATTTACAATCGCTACAAACAATGCAACTAGTGCTTTACACCTTGCATTAAGTGCAATGGAACTAAAAAGAGCAGACAAGGTACTTATGAGTGTTAATTCATTTGTGAACTTACCTGAAACAGTAAGACACTTTGATGCTGAGCCTGTATTTATTGATATCGAACAAGATGGATTTAATATTGATATTAATAAACTAGAAGAGTATTTAGAAGTAAATAATTCAAAAAAACTAAGAGCTTTAATGGTGACATTTGTTGCTGGTGGAATTCCTGACCTAGATAAAATCTACGCAATAGCAAAAAAATATGACCTCTTAGTAATCGAAGATGCAACAAGTGCTTTAGGTGCGTTGTACAAAGACGAGATGGTTGGTTCTCTTCAATCAGATATGACAATTTTCTCTACAAACTACTCAAATAGTAAAACTGCTATTAGTAGAGGTGGATTTATTGTGACAAATAATGAAGACTTAGCAAATAGAGCAAAACTATTACGAACACATGCTATTAACAGTAGTTTTGATGAGTTTGGAAATCTTGACTATATCTATGATGTTGTAGATATTGGATATAAATATGATATGACTGAACTAGAAGCTGCATTCAATCTTGCGCAGTTTTACAAAACAAATAACTTTTGTGAGAGAAGACAAGAAATAGCTGCTATTTATAATAAAGAGTTGACAGATTTAAAACATGTTTCAGTTCCTACATTTGATGAAGAACATATTTTTAGTCAATATATTATCAAAGTAACAAAAAATAGAGATGGCTTTGCAAGAGCTTTAAAAGAGCAAGGGATATCAACAGGACTTCATTATATTCCATTACATCTTTTAACATACTACAAAAAGAAATATAAACTAAAAATTACTGCATTTGGAAATGCTTTGACAACATATGGTCAAATTTTATCATTACCTATCTATCCATCAATGAGTGATGAAGATGTTCTTTATGTATGTAACAATATTAAAAAAATAGCGAAACAATGGATTTAAAAGGTTGAACAACTTTTTCGTGACATGGATAGAACAGTATCTGTTCTTTCCAAACCCTTTTCAAAGACTAATTAGTCTTTTATTTTTACCCCTAACTTTACTTTATTGTATTATCACCACTTTGAAAAGAGTTTCAAAAAAGCCTATTTATCATGGAATACCAGTTATTAGTATAGGAAATCTTCTTGTTGGTGGAACGGGAAAAACTCCAGTAACAATAGCTTTAGCAAAACAAAAAGATGATGCGGCAATTGTTTTAAGAGGATATGGAAGAGAGTCTAAAGGACTTTTTGTAATATCTTTAAAAGGTGATATTTTAGAAGATGTAAAAACAAGTGGTGATGAAGCGATGCTTCTAGCAAAATCTCTTCGAAATGCTACAGTTATAGTCTCTGAAAATAGAACAGAAGCTATCATCAAGGCAAAAGAGTTAGGGTGTAAAGTGGTTTTTTTAGATGATGGTTATGGGAAACATGAAATCTATAAATATGACCTCCTTCTTCGACCTAAAGAGGAACCTACAAATATCTTTTGTCTTCCTAGTGGTGGATATAGAGATACTAAAATGATGTACTCATTTGCTAATTGTGTACTAAAAGAAAATATCGATTTTAAAAGAGAAGTGTGTTTTAAAGATAATCAAAACAATCTGATAGAAACACTTCCAAAAGATACAATTTTATTAACAGCTATTTCAAAACCATATAGACTTTTGGAGTATTTACCTGAGTCTATTAAGATGATAAGTTTTCCAGATCATTATAGATTTACACAAAATGATATTGATGAGATTGAATCAAAGTATCCAAATTATGCAATTGTAACAACAGCAAAAGATATGGTAAAAATCAATGCCTTAGAGATGAAATCTGAAATATTTTTGATGGATTTGGAAGTAAAAGTAAGTGACGATATAACTAAGAAAGTTAATAGTTATATTAACGATCTTAGTAAGTTTGATTAGTCGTTAAAAAACTTTTTGATATCTTCTTGGATATCTTCTATTTGTGACTCTTCAAAATGTTCTTTTGCATATTCTAAATGTAAGCCATCTTCAAAAAACATACGTACTAAATCTTTATCAACATGATTGTCTTTTATCATAAAGGTAAATATTCTAAATATTTGACTTAAAGTATTTGGTTTTTTATATGGTCTGTCTTTTGAACTAAGAGCCTCAAATACATCAGCAATTACTAATATTTTGTCTTTTAATGTAAGTGGTAGATCTTTTATCTCTTTTGCTGCATATCCCCCACCATTGATTGTTTTATGATGTGAACAAGCAATTTTAGGAACATCAGTAAACTTTTTAGGGAATGGTAAATCTTTTATCATCTCATAAGACATAATTACATGGTTATTGATAATCTCTCTATCTTCCGCGGTGAGTGTTCCTTTTCTTGTTGAGAGGTTATATAACTCATTTTCAGTCAGAAGCTCATAGTTAGAGTTTTCTGCTATTGCTGTTGCTTGATCATACTCTTCATCTTTTGCAAAATACTCACCATTGTTCAAACTTTCGATAAGTTCAAAGTTGCTTTGCAGTTCTTCAATTCTTTCTAATTTTGTAGTTTCATCAATCTCATTTTTTAAATATGAGATCTCTAAATCTTTTTTTGCTAATTCAAAACGAAGTTTTATAGTGTGCAATCGATCATAGATAGTCTCTA
>JBATTX010000282.1:0-3983 GCA_049670825.1 Arcobacteraceae bacterium
ATAGAGAGGAGGTCATACCCAGTCCCATTTCGAACCTGGCAGTCAAGCTCCTCATCGCCGATAATACTGCAGGGTCCCCTTGTGGAAACGTAGGTCGCCGCCAACTTCTATGGTGTTTTTTTTTACCCGTTTTTCTAAGCGATTCTTCTTCGGATGATTCCCTTTTTTTTATTTCTGCTTTTTCTATTGTTCTTTATGTTTTTCTTTTTTTCTATTTCGGCTACTTGGTTTATTTGTAATAAATGCTTTACTTCTTTCTGGTGCTTTTTTATGATGTTTGGATATTAGGAAAACATTTGTAATACTCCTTGAATACCCATAATTTATAAATTATGGGGCATCTTTAAAATTTATTACAAATGTAACTAAAAACTATTTTGAGTCTTTTTGTAAAAGCTCACAATATTCTTTTGCATGGTACGTGATGATGATACCAGCTCCAGCTCTTTTGAAGCTAAGAAGTGTTTCACACATAACTCTTTCATAGTCGATAAGACCTTGAATACCAGCATTTTTAAGCATTGCATACTCTCCACTTACATTGTAAACTGCAAGTGGTAGATTCGTGTTGTTTCTGATATCTCTTACAACATCTAAGTATGGAAGAGCTGGTTTTACCATTAAAATATCTGCACCTTGTTTCTCATCTTCTAAAGACTCTTCAATCGCTTCAAGTCTATTTGCTGGATCCATTTGGTACATATTTCTATTTCCGTGACTAGGAGTTGATTCTGCTACATCTCTAAACGGTCCATAGTAGCCACTTGAAAATTTTGTACTGTATGCCATTATTGGTAAATTTTCATATCCATTTGTATCTAGTGCATTTCGTAAAGTTTGGATAATTCCATCCATCATACCACTTGGTGCAATCATATCAGCACCAGCTTTTGCATGCACTAAAGCTTGAACTGCAGATAATTCTAATGTTGCATCATTATCAACTGTTTCTTTATCATTTAAAATTCCACAGTGTCCATGATCTGTGTATTCACAAAAACAAAGGTCAGTTACTACAAACATATCTGGAAATTCTTTTTTGATAGCTTGAATAGTTCGGCTGATTATACTATTTTCAGATAAACACTCACTACCTACACTATCTTTTACTTCAGGTATGGCAAATAATATGATACTATTTAATCCCAAGGTTCGAATATATGCACACTCTTTTATAATCTCATCAATTGACATTTGAAAAACGCCTGGCATTGAAGATACTTCATCTTTTATACCTTCCCCTTCTCTTACAAACAGAGGATAGATTAAATCAGCAGGGGTAACTGCTGTTTCTCTTACTAAGTCTCTTAAAGTTTCATTAATTCTTAATCTTCTAAATCTTTTAAACATACTATTTACCTTTTTTGGATATTATTGCCCTAATATTAACGAAATAGGGATTAAATATTTATGAATATAGAAGTGTCAAATGTTGCGAAGCTGCCTACGAAACATGGTGATTTTTTAATTCAATCTTTTAAAGAACAAAAAGAGGGTGGAGCAAAAGAACATCTTGTAATTTTTACAAAAGATTTAGAAGAGATACCAACAGTAAGAATTCACAGTGAATGTCTTACTGGTGATGCCATTGGAAGTATTAAGTGTGATTGCCAAGCACAATTAAATTATGCACTAGATTTTATAAATGATAATTTAGGAATGGTTATCTATCTGCGACAAGAGGGAAGAGATATAGGGCTTTTAAATAAAGTAAATGCATACTCTTTACAAGATCAAGGGTTTGACACAGTTCAAGCAAATCATCAATTAGGGTTTGCTAGTGATCAAAGAACTTATGAAATTGTAGATTTTATATTTGACTATTATAAAATAGAACAAATAAAACTTATGACAAATAATCCTGCAAAACTTAACGGAATCAAAGTTAAAATAGTAGAACGAGTTCCTGTACAAGTAGGGCATACAGACCAAAATAGTAACTATTTAAAAATAAAAAAAGAGAAAATGGATCACTTATTATAATGCTAAAAGAAAAACTCACAAACTTAGATTTAAATTTTGATGATTTGTTTTATGAAAGATGCGATAAATATAGAGCACTTTTACAACAATGGGGAAAAATACATAACCTTACTGCATCACTCAAAACAGAAGAGATAGAAAATAACATCATTGATAGTGTATACCCACTAAAGTTTTTAAATGATTTTAATTCTTTAGCAGATGTAGGAACTGGTGCTGGGTATCCTGGGATGTTATTAGCGATTGCTAGACCAGATGCACGCGTAGTTTTAGTAGAACCACGAGCAAAAAGAGTTGCATTTTTAAATTTTGTAAAAAGTGCTTTGAAACTAGAAAATGTTTTTATTGAGCAAAAAAGAATTGAAGATTTACAAGATGATAGATTTGATATCATCACGAGTCGTGCAGTTACAAATACAACTTTACTATTAGAACTTACATCTCATCTAAAAGATGAAAAAACAGAATATCTTTTTTATAAAGGTAGTTTGTGTGAAGAGGAGATAGTTGATGCAAAAATTAAAAACTATCAAACTATTAAAGTGGGTGAGCATAGAAATTATCTTTATATGAATCATGAGGTTGTTTAGATGATTGTAAAAATTTTACTTTTAGGAGCTGCTTTATTTTTAGTATATTTAGTATTTTTCAAAAAAAATAGAGAAAAAAATATTAAAAATAAAAAACATGATGAGATAGTAGATACAATGGTTGAGTGTCCCAAATGTAGTACTTATGTCTCAAAAGATGATGCGATTTTAAGTAATGGAAAATATTTTTGTTCGAAAGAGTGCTTATCATGATATTAATAGGTGATGAAAATATACCATATGAAACAATAGAAAAAATTGATGCAGTTTCAGATATTATCGCTACATCATCAAACTCTACAGTGTTGTATAATTTTGATTTTGAAATATTAAAATATGCACAAGAAAATAACATTAACTCAGCAGTTATTACAAAAAACTTACAAGAGGTTATATATGCATCGACATTTGATGTAAAATATATTATTGTGAAAAAGAATATTGCAAAAGAAGCTCAAAATATAGCTAACAATTATATGCTAGATAGTAAAATTTTGGTTATAATAGAAACAAATGAAGAGATTGTAGAAAATGCAATTGATGAAATAGACGGCGTAATTTATAATAAGGTGATTTGAAATGGAGACAACATACTTACATAACGAATTGGAATATTGTCCAGACACTATGAAAATGAGTATTTTAATGACACCAGATAAAGCGAACTTTGCTGGTAATATTCATGGTGGTGCTATTTTAAAACATCTTGATGAGATTGCATACGCTTGTGCTTCACGGTATTGTGGTCATTATGTTGTAACACTTTCTGTAGATAAAGTGCTTTTTAAACATCCCATTCATGTAGGTGAACTAGTAACATTTTTAGCATCTGTTAATTATACGGGAACAACATCTATGGAAATTGGTATAAAAGTAATTGCAGAAGATGTCGTTAAAAGAACAGTAAAGCATACAAATACATGTTATTTCACTATGGTTGCTTTAGGTGAAAATGGAAAACCAATTGCCATTCCTCAACTCCATCCCACAGATCCTATACATATAAAAAGAAATCAAGAAGCTAAGTTACGAAGAGAACTTAGAATGAAAAATAAAATTTAATCACAATTTTAAATTAAATTTATACCCTCTATCGATAATAGTTTCTATATATTCTTCAACTAAAACTTTTCGTAATCGTCGTACAAGAGTTCTAATAGATTCTTGTGATACAAATGCACCTTCCCAAACACTATGTTCTATTTGTCTGAAAGTTATCACTTGATTTGGTTGAGATAGCAACAAGTTTAGAAGGAGTCTCTCTTTTTTTGTAAGTCGTGTCTCTTTTTCATCAAAGAAGATAGTGGAACTTTCAAAGTCAAAATATGAGTTTGTATCGTATTGAATTTTATTATTTTGAATATCACAAAGTTTTTCAATTTTAATCTCAAGTTCATCGATGAAAAATGG
>JBATTX010000283.1:0-6388 GCA_049670825.1 Arcobacteraceae bacterium
AACATTTACAAACGCAGGAGCAAAAGCTGTTGGTTTTATAAGTGCCGATGGTTATGAATATGAACATTCCCTTGCACAAATAGGCAATGAGTTATGTGGTTGTGCAATCGATGAACACAATGAATCAGATAAAACAGATGAGAGAATCCAAAGCTGGATTGGTGCTTTAAAAGCAGAATTATAAAAGCAAGATTGTCGCAAAACGCTAGTTTTTAAAGCTATTGTGGCACCTTGTAAGCAAAGGAACAAATTATGCATATAGAAACAAAGTCATTGGATGAGTTTTATAAGCTTACTGATGCAGAAGATTATTTTATATTTTTCAATCTTGAATACGATTCAAGTTTGGTAAATGTTAAGAGATTTCATATTTTACGAGAGTATGGAACACTTATTAAAACAGGTTTCGAGAACTTAAAAGGTCAAGAGGAAAGACTTTTGGATTTTCTTAAATTCTCTTTATTGAAAGTATATGGAGATTTTAAAAATGGGTATGCACCAAGTGCTGCTGATGTTTGGAAAATGTTTGACAATGGCAAATTAAGTGGTTGTGTATCATGTACACCAACACCTGGAAACAGTTGTGGCTGCTAGAGAGTTTTCTGTTGATCCAGATGTAGTATTACACGATAGTGTGACAGCTACTCGATCAGGCAGAGATGAAGATGAAGCGAAATTCAAACTTGGACAAAAAGTTGAACTTGTTTCGGATGTAGTAAACGATGGGACATATCCTCATGCAAAAATTGGTGATCTGATGATGCCAAAAGGATCACAAGGATATATCAAAGATATGGGAGAGTTTTTACAAGTTATTCGTGTTTATGAGGTACATTTTATAGGCACAGATACGGAACTTGAGATTATCGGATGTAGAGAACATGAGCTTAGTGCTGTTGATGATGGCTGTGATGAGGAAACAACTGAGTCACCATTATTTAAAGCGATGATTGAGAAACGAAAAAACAACAAATCTTAAAAAGGAGAAAAGATATGGCAAAAGTAATTTTTATGCACTTCAAAGAGGAAACTGATGGAGTTTATGATGCGAAGATTGGTGAACCACTAATTAGACTAACAAAAGAGAAGGGGATCCCTTTACCACTAGATTGTCAAGATGGTCAATGTGGAAGCTGTTTGATTAGTGTTGAGAACTTATCTGATACAGAACCAACAAGTTACATGGAAGATATGGAACTTGATAAATTAGTTGAATTAGGTGCGATTACTAAAAAAGAAGCACACACTTGTCAGCAATTTACAGTTGCTCCAAAAGTTAGACTGGCATGTCAAATGTTAGTTAAAGGTGATATTTTAGTAAAACCTTACAAGGGTTAATCTTTTATATCAAACACAATCAAATTTATTTTAAAAGGAAGAATGAGATGACAACAAGAGTAGAGATAGTAAATGATTTTTTAGCGATTAATGTAAAAGAGGGAAGTACAATTCAAGATATCGTAGAAGCTAGTGGTAGTGCTTTACCATTTGGTTGTAGAGATGGAGAGTGTGGTACTTGTGTGGTTGAAGTAGAATCTGGAATGGAATTTTTAACACCAAAAACAGATAAAGAGATAAAAGTTATGAAAGAGATTTGTTATGGTACATGTACACCAAACTCAAGACTTTCATGTCAAATGAAAATAAGCAAATCAAATGGAGTTGTAAGATTAAAATACTAATGGTATTTTTTCTATACAAATAGATGTTACTTAAATATTTGATATTTAGGTAACATATAAATATAACAAATTGGAGGTTATATATGTCTCTAAGTTTACAAGTAAGACAAAAACAGTCATTACAATTATCATTACGAACTTGGCTTCCACTACTACAAGCGCCACTGCAAGAGCTTGATACACTTTTTAAAGAATACAGCTATGAAAATCCATTTTTAGAAGTTAAATCATCTTTTGAATCAAACAGCTATTCATCATCATCTTTTAATAATAACAGCGATGACAATAAGAGAGGTTTTATTGAGAATATGAGTATCTACAAGGAGTCTATTTATGACAAAATAGATGATCAAATCTGTGCACCTCTTTTTCCTACCCCAGTATCTCAAAAAGTTGCACGAGAGATAATGTTTTATATAAACGATGAGGGGTATTTTGAAGGTGATATTGAAAAAGTTGCCACAACTACAAATGTGACAAATGAGTTTGCAAATAAAATACGAAAAAGATTTCAGTACCTTGAACCAACAGGTGTGGGTGCTATTGATCTAAAAGAGTCATTTTTATTTCAACTTCAAGAGCAAGATGTAGATGAGGAGCTTGCAAAATTTACTGAAACCTTAATTGCAAATTTACAAAATATGGATAAATACCACAAGCATCATAGATTTGATGAATCGGTTGCACTTATAAGAAAATTTAATAATCCCCCTGCAATTGATTATATTGAGGATCAACCTTATATTATTCCTGATTTTTTTGTAGAGGTTGGAGATGATATTAATATAAGAATCAACAACGACTACTATCCAGATATAGTAGTTTCAAATCCATTTAAAAGTAAAAATGAGGATATCAAATCAAAACTCAAAGAGGCAAGAGATTTAGTTAGTTTATTGGAGCTTCGAAAATCAACACTTTATAAACTGATTCTTATCATTGTAGAAAAACAGATAAGTTTTTTTATCGGAAGTGAACTCAAACCTCTTACGATGTCAGATGTAGCAAAAGAGTTAGGTTTTGAAGAATCAACGATTAGTAGAGCTGTTTCAAATAAATATATAAAGTGTGAAAGGGGAACTTTCTCTTTAAAATCATTTTTTACAAATCAAGTCTCTAAAAATCTTTCATCTGCTGAGATAAAAAACTATATTGCAAGTATGATTGAGAGTGAACCCCACGATAAACCATACACAGACCAAGACTTGGTTGATATGGTTATGAAACGATACAATATGAAAATGGTACGAAGAACTATTACAAAGTATCGAGCTATTTTAGATATCTCTTCTTCAAAAGATAGAAAAAAAATCTATAAGATGCAACACTAAATACAAGTAACACAGTTTTGTTTTCAAAAAGGTAGGATTGTTTCCTACCTTTTTTTATGGACAAAAAAGTTCGAGAAAACAAGCTTGTAAATATTTTGTAAAAAACAGTTTTGTTTTTGCAAAATTTGCAAAAATGTACGCTAAACAAATTTGCTAAAACATACTCACATAATGTGCTAATAAAACTTTTCAACGCTTATAAAGTCTATATATAAAGGGTTTATAAAGAAATTTTAAAATTTCTTTTTTTGATTTTTTGTTGTGGAACGCTTAATGCAATATACCTATTGATACAAAAATTAAATCAAAAAAAGGAGTCAATATGTCAGCATTAAGACAAATTGCATTTTACGGTAAAGGTGGAATTGGTAAATCAACTACTTCTCAAAATACATTGGCGGCTATGTGTCACTACTATGGTCAAAAAATATTAATCGTTGGATGTGATCCAAAAGCGGATTCGACAAGACTTATCTTACATGAGAAAGCACAATCAACAATTATGCAACTAGCTAGTGAAGCTGGAACAGTTGAGGATTTAGAATTAGAAGATGTATGTAAACCAGGAGCTGCAGAGTTTCATCCAGAAGATGATGAGATAACAGATGGTTACATTATGTGTACAGAATCTGGTGGTCCAGAGCCTGGTGTTGGATGTGCTGGTCGTGGTGTTATTACAGCGATTAACTTTCTTGAAGAAGAGGGTGCTTATGATGATGAATTAGATTTCGTATCGTATGATGTTCTAGGAGATGTTGTTTGTGGTGGTTTTGCTATGCCAATTAGAGAGGGTAAAGCTCAAGAGATCTACATCGTTATGTCTGGTGAGATGATGGCTATGTATGCTGCGAATAATATCTCAAAAGGTATTTTAAAATATGCTAATACTGGTGGAGTAAGACTTGCTGGTCTTATTTGTAACGCAAGAATGACAGATAGAGAGTATGATTTAGCAAAACACTTAGCGATGCAAATCGGAACTCAAATGATTCACTTTGTACCAAGATCAAACCATGTACAAAGAGCTGAGTTAAGAAGAATGACTGTTGTTGAGTATTCACCAAATCATGATCAAGCTATGGAATACAAAGAGTTAGCTAGAAAAATTATTGCAAATGACTTAAAAGTTATCCCAACTCCTTTAGAGATGGATGATCTTGAAGCATTATTAATGGAATTTGGTTTAGAAGAAGATGCTGATGAAGCAATCGTAGGTCAAAAAGAGGAAGCGTAATCGCTTTTTCTTGAAAACAAAAGTTAAAAAATAAAATAAAAAAATAGGAGATTATTATGTTTGTATGTGGTTATCATTTCCCAGCAAGTGAAGGAAACGATGTTTCTTTTGACAAGGTTATAGAAAAAGTTGAAGCAGGTGCAGGTGATGTATCTGGAAAAGTTGTAACAATTACTAACGAAACAAAAGATGGAACAGTTTTAGAAACTATTGAAATCCCAGCAAATACATTTGCTCATACAGCGTTTATTGATTATTACACAAATGCAGAAGTAAAAGCAAATGCAGATGATGCAAAGATGATTTATTATACAAATAAATACCAAATTTCAGAAATATCTAAATCTGTTGATGGTGAAGTAACAAAAGAGTTGTGTAAAAAATTGGATGATATGAATCTTTACAGAGTTAAAGTAGCATAATTATAGTGTGACAAAATCGGTTTTGATTTTGTTACACAACATGAAAAAGAAAGGAATCATTATGGGTAATGAAGAATTAGAAGCTTTACAACAAGAAGCGATCAAAGAGGTTTTAGAAGTATATCCTGCTAAAGCTGCAAAAAATAGAGCAAAACATTTAGGTGTAGATACACCAGAGGGTGTAAAAGGTGCTTGTGATAAAACAAGATCAAATAAACAAACAGTTCCAGGTGTAATGTCTCAAAGAGGTTGTGCGTATGCTGGGTCTAAAGGTGTTGTTTGGGGACCAATTAAAGATATGATACATATTTCTCATGGACCAGTTGGTTGTGGGCAATATTCAAGAGCAGGTAGAAGAAATTACTATATAGGAACTACTGGTGTTGATACATTTGTAACAATGAACTTTACAACAGATTTTTCTGAAAAAGATATTGTATTTGGTGGAGATACAAAACTGAAAAAAGCTCTTACAGAGATTGATGAGTTATTTCCTTTAAATAATGGTATTTCGATCCAGTCTGAGTGTCCAATTGGTTTAATTGGTGATGATATTCAAGCTGTAGCAAAAGTACATAAAAAACAATCAGACAAACCAACTATAGCAGTTTCTTGTGAAGGTTTTAGAGGGGTATCACAATCACTTGGGCATCACTTAGCAAATGACGCAATTAGAGATGAAGTTATGACAGATACATCTCATAGACAAAATTTTGAATCTACAGATTATGATGTAGCGATTATTGGGGATTATAATATTGGTGGAGATGCTTGGGCTTCAAGAATCTTACTTGAAGAGATGGGATTAAGAGTTATTGCTCAATGGTCTGGTGATGCTTCATACAAAGAGTTAGCAATAGCTCCAAAAGCAAAACTAAATTTACTTCACTGTTATAGATCGATGAACTACATCTCAAGACACATGGAACAAGAGTTTGGTATCCCTTGGATGGAGTACAACTTCTTTGGACCTAGTAAAACTACAGAGTCTTTAAGAAAAATTGCTGAGTTTTTTGGTGAAGAGATTCAAGCAAAAACAGAAGCCGTGATTGCAAAATATACAAAAATGACTGATGAAGTTATCGCTAAATATAGACCAAAATTAGAGGGTAAAACAGTTATGTTATATGTTGGTGGATTAAGACCTCGACATGTTATTGGAGCTTACGAAGATTTAGGTATGGAGATTATTGGTACTGGATATGAGTTCGGACATGGGGATGATTACAAAAGAACAAAAGAGGATTTAGGAAGAGCTACACTTATTTACGATGATGTAAATGAATATGAGTTAGAAAAATTCGTTAAAAAATTAAAACCAGATTTAGTAGCATCAGGGGTAAAAGAGAAGTATGTATTCCAAAAAATGGGATTGCCTTTTAGACAAATGCACTCTTGGGATTATTCTGGACCTTACCATGGTTATGATGCCTTCGCAATTTTTGCTAAAGATATGGACTTAGCTATGAATTCACCAGTTTGGAGTCATACAGTAGCACCATGGGACACACAAAAAGAAGAGATAGGAGCTTAAGATGCAACAAGTAGATAATATTGTAAATGGACAAAAGCTGTTTTTAAAAGAGGAATATCAAACTTCTTTAGCAGCGAAAAAAGAGTTTGAAGGTGGTATGGGTGCAGTAAATCCTGCTAAAGTTGATGAGATTCAAGAGTGGACAGAATCATGGGACTATAGAGAAAAGAATCTTGCAAGAGAAG
>JBATTX010000284.1:0-5539 GCA_049670825.1 Arcobacteraceae bacterium
TACTGCAAAAGCGAGTTGTAGAAGTACTGCTGATATTAATCTTTATGAACTTATAAAGAGTTGTAGTAATCTTTTAAATGGATTTGGTGGGCATAAACAAGCAGCTGGATTAAGTATCCAAACAGAAAAATTAGCAGAATTTAAAGAGTTGATTAATAAAAATATAGAAACTCTTCCTATTTTAGATGAAGATACAAGTGCTAATAGTATTGGAAAATTTAATATTGCAAATGTAGATGATAGGGTTTACAATCTCATTGAATCTTTTAGACCATTTGGAATCACCAATCCCTACCCTATATTTACATTTTTAAATCTAGAAGTTTTTAATGTAACAAAAATGGGAAAAAATAAAGAGTTTCGAAAACTAGTAGTTGGTGATGGGATTCATATTATAGATGTTGTGATATTTATTGATTGTGAAGAGATTGAATTGGGTGAAAAAATAAGTTTTACAGCAACAATCTCGAAAAATGAGTTTAGAGGGGAAGTAAAGTTTAATCTAATGTTTAAAGAGTTATTGTAACTCTTTAAATTTTTTTAGAGCACTAAAGGTGCATATACTTGTTGTTGAATCTCTTCAGTTTTTTTCTCAAGATTAATAATCTCATCAGTTAAGTTAATTCTTTTTGTAGCAGATTTTAAAATCACACCATTTTTTAGATTAATAAGTTTAAGATATAGTAATAATTGTCTTTGTGTAATAGCATAAGTTCCAACAAGTGCATAGGTATTGTCATCCATATTTTTATATTTCAAATCATTAACATCTCGTGACATAAGTCGTGTTCCAGATTGTCCAACTTTTAAATATTTTGAAAATTCAATTTGGTAAATAGGCCAATTTAAATCTTGTGTAATATTTGTTTTCATCTCATCTGAAAGGATAAATCCAAGTTGTGATCTATTTTCAAGTTGTTTTAAATTTACAAAATCAGTTACATAAAGGGGAGAAATTCTTTCTCTTTTTGATTTTATCTCTGAAATAGTTGGCGCTAAATCTTGCAAAAGCGTTTGTGTGAGCAAATGAAAATCAGTCACACTCGTTGATTGAAAATATTTAAGTTTAAATGCATCTTGAGATGAATTAACTATTGTACAACCAGTAAGAAAAAATGATAAAGCTATTGATATAATTATTTGTCGCATGAGCCATCTTTACAGTCATCTGAGATAATTGTGAAGTTACTTTTATCACGAGCATTCATATCCATAATCTGCTGTTTAACATTTTTATCAGTTAAATCAGCAGTTCCATCATACAGGTTATACTCTTGCTTTACTTGCTTACAAATACCAAATAAACTACAATCTCTTGGATGATATACAACTCTTGCAGTTGATAAAAGTTTTCCTGAAACAGAGTCCATAATTCTTGCATTGATTAGTAAACTTTGATCTTCAAATTTTACATAAGTTCCTACTAAAATATATTCTATTGCTTCAATATCATCTTTTAATTTTTCTACATCTCTTGTAATATGAAATTCTCCATCTTCATTTACTGAAACGGCTGCTTGACCTCTAAAATCAGTAACTAAAAATTTTCTGATATGAAGTTCGTTAAACATACTTTCACTTAACAATCTTCCAAATGTAGAAGTTTTGTCAAAATTTTCTAAGTCTACAAATGATGTTAGGATAACTCTTGTTGGATTTTTATGATTTATTTTTGTATCAAATAATTGGTTTGCAATATCAACAATTGTATTATTTAAGTTAGAGTAAACATGTTCCTCTTTGATGTCATATTGAGTGCTAAAAATTTCATCTGTTTTTTTAGTTACAATTGGCTTTTTTAGCTCTTTTTGAATAGGCTCAGGTTTTTTTAGATCTGCTGTTTGTTTTTTTGGTTGTAAACCTTCTGGTAAAGTACATCCAACTATAAATAGTGAAATAATGAGCGGTAGAATAAATTTCATATAAGCCTCAGTAAGTAATTTTTGTTATGATTTATATACTACAATAAATATATTAAATAAAAGTTTAAATTAATATTTTTTGCCATTAACCAAGTTATAACCAACATTAATATACAATGCGAAATAATAGATATTAATTATAGGAGTTTGTATGGATTGGGGTAAGGTAATATATATATTCTTTTCATTGATGAGTTTGACAACAACGGCAGGTTTTTTGTACGAGCAAAATGAGATTGCTCTATTCTTAGCAGCTGGTGTTAATGTCATATCAACAATTTTAAAAATTGGTGTTCGAAATCTTCTTGCAGCAGAGTTACTAGCAAGTTCTTTAGTTGCTGATTTACACCTTATACCTGCATTCATCGTATACTCTTTTACAGAAAATGTAGATTTAGCTATTGCCCTTGCAATTGGAGCAGTTGTAGCTAATATTTTCTCTATTGCTTTAGCATTAATTGAGAGTGCAAAAACACAAGACAAGGAATATTAAATATGGAATATAATCCATCTGTTATAGAACAAAAATGGCAAACATTTTGGAATGATAATAATACAAATGAACCTTTTGATGAGGATTCTATTGAAGCTGCTGGTAAAGATAAAAAATTTATCTTAAGTATGTTCCCATACCCAAGTGGACGAATCCACATGGGACATGTAAGAAACTATTGTTTAGGGGATGCTTTTGCTCGACATTTTAGAAAAAACAATTTTAATGTTTTACATCCAATTGGTTGGGATAGTTTTGGTATGCCAGCAGAAAACGCAGCTATTAAAAATAAATCTCATCCAAAAAAATGGACTTATGAAAATATAGATTATATGAGAAAAGAGCTTGAAGGTTTAGGGCTTAGTTTTTCAAAAACAAGAGAGTTTGCCACAAGTGATGAACTTTATACAAAATGGGAACAAGAGTTTATCATCAAAATGTACGAAGATGGTCTTTTATATCAAAAGTCTTCTACAGTAAATTGGTGTGAAGATTGTCATACTGTTTTAGCTAATGAGCAAGTTGAAGAGGGTTGTTGTTGGCGATGTGATAATGAAGTTGAGCAAAAAGAGATGCCTGGATATTATGTAGCGATTACTAAATATTCTCAAACTCTTTTAGATGATTTAAAAACTTTAGAGGGTAAATGGCCATCGCAAGTTTTAACCATGCAAGAAAATTGGATCGGAAGAAGTGAAGGGTTAGAGTTTGACTTTTCATTAAGTCCAAGTTCAAAAGAGAAACTTGGAAACAATTTTGATAAATATACTGTATTTACAACGAGACCTGATACAATCTATGGAGTAAGCTATTCCGCATTGGCTCCTGAGCATGTAATAGTTACATATTTAATTGAAAATAATCTTTTAAGTAGCGAAAAGATTGAAGCAATTAAAGCGATGAAAAAAGTAAGTGAGAGAGATAGAGCAACTGAAGATAAAGCTGGATTAGATCTAGAGATCACAGTTGTTCATCCAATTACTGGAAAAGAAGTACCTGTATGGGTTGCTAACTTCGTACTAGCTTCTTATGGTGGAGGAGCAGTTATGGCAGTTCCTGCTCACGATCAAAGAGATTTTGAATTTGCTAAAAAATATGATTTACCTATCAATATAGTGATTGAGAATGATTCAGAAATGAATGAAGCATTTACAGGTGAGGGTAATTTAGTAAATAGTGGTGAGTTTGACGGTCAAAAAAATACAAAAGCTAAAAAAACAATCATGTATCATTTTGAGACAAATAAATTAGGGAAAAAACAGATCAATTATAAATTAAGAGATTGGGGTGTTTCTCGTCAAAGATATTGGGGAGCTCCAATTCCATTTATCCATTGTGATGATTGTGGAATTGTTCCTGAAAAAATTGAAAATTTACCAGTTGCTCTTCCTGAAGATGTTGAGATTACAGGTGAAGGAAATCCATTAGAAAATCATCCTACATGGAAACACACAAATTGTCCAAAATGTGGTAAAGACGCTGTAAGAGAGACTGATACATTAGATACTTTTGTACAATCTTCTTGGTACTTTTTAAGATATGCTACAAATCCTAAAAAATGGAACGACGTGGGTATCGACAAATCTAATAGTGATTATTGGATGGATGTAGATCAATATGTAGGTGGAATCGAGCATGCAATTTTACACCTTTTATATGCAAGATTTTTTACAAAAGCATTAAATCAACTTGGTTATACAAATAGTGTTGAACCATTTAAAAACTTACTTACACAAGGTATGGTTTTAAAAGATGGTGCAAAGATGTCAAAATCAAAAGGAAATGTAGTTGATCCTGATGCTATTGTTTCTAAATATGGTGCAGATACAGCAAGATTATTTATGATGTTTGCAGCTCCTCCTACAAAAGAGCTGGAGTGGAATGATAGTGCAGTTGAAGGTGCTTATAGATTTATACGAAAATTCTATGAAAATTCTAGTAAATGTGAGGGTGCTAACGCTTCTCAAATTGAAAACATTGACCATTCATCATTAGAAAAAAATGAAAAAGAAGCTAGAAAAAAAGTGTATGAAGCTTTACAAAAAGCGGATGAAGTTATGAATAAAACATATGCGTTTAATACACTTATTGCCTCTTGTATGGAAGCTTTAAATGCTTTAAATAAACAAAATAGTCCTGTTATATGGTTGGAGGGTTATTATATATTAACAAATATTTTAGAGCCTATTATTCCTCACGCATCATGGGAATTAAGTGAAAAACTATTTGCAAGAGTAAATTTTGAAAATACACTTCAAGTAAAACAAGAAGTTTTCGTTCAAGATATTATAGTATTAGCTATCACTGTAAATGGTAAAAAAAGAGGGGAAGTTGAAGTTTCTCCCAATGCTACAAAAGAAGAAATTTTAGCAATTGCAAAAGAAAATGAAAATACTAAAAAATGGATTGATGGAAAAGAGATGATCAAAGAGATTGTTGTTCCAAATAAATTAGTAAATCTTGTAGTAAAAGGGTAACTTTGAAAGTTCTAGTATCTTTATTTTTAATAGTTGGATTATTTATTGGATGTGGGTATAAACCGTCATCATATTATGCCCGTGATGCAATTACTGGCGATGTTTATGTTGTATTAAATGTAGATATAGAAAATTCAGAAAATTCAGTTTATGTAAAAGATGCTATGAATGAGATGATTATCAATCAGTTTAAAACTTCCATCACTGATGATAAAGCAAAGGCTGATACTGTTGTAACCGTTGCTTTATCAAGTGTGAGTCATACTGCTATGAGTACGGATGCAGATGGTTATGCTCAAAGTTACAGAACAACTGTAAACATAGTAGTTAGTTATCAAAAAAATGGTGAAAAAAGTAAATCAGTTAGCGTTAGTAATTATTATGATTATTCAGTTGATACAGATTCAATCATAACTGATCAAAAGAAAAAAGTTGCAGTTAAAATTGCCTCAACAAAAGCTTTAAGTGATATTTTCTCAAAAATCGCTATTAATAGTATGAAGGAATAGTCATAAATATAGTACTTGAAGAGTTCTTAGAAAAGAAGAGTTTATACTACGATAAAATTGATTATGATGTGATCAAGTTATCTTGGACAAAATTAAGCGAACATATTACTTTACCATATGTTATACATATAGTAGGAA
>JBATTX010000285.1:0-3747 GCA_049670825.1 Arcobacteraceae bacterium
TACTCTCTTTTGAAGATATGTTTGAGTTTATAAAAGTAGGGATTGACGAGGGGATCGAAAAAGTTCGATTAACTGGTGGTGAGCCACTACTACGAAAAGATTTAGACAAATTTATTAAAATGATAGCAAATTATGCTCCATCATTAGATCTCTCTTTAACAACAAACGCTTTTTTATTAGAAGATGCTGCTCAAAAACTCAAAGATGCAGGTCTTAAACGAGTGAATATTTCACTTGATAGTCTTAAGCCACGTGTTGCCCATCATATAGCCCAAAAAGATGTACTAGAAAAAGTACTTTTAGGAATACAAAAAGCACATGAAGTAGGACTACAAATAAAAATTAATTGTGTACCTATAAAAGATGTAAATGATACAGAGCTTTTAGACATTTTAGAGTACTGTAAAATAAGAGGTTATGAGGTACGATTTATTGAGTATATGGAAAACTCTCATGGTAATGTAAAAGCTGGACTTAATTCAGCAGATATCCAAGCTATTATAAAAGAAAAATACAATTTCACTAAAGGTGAGAGAGAGGGGAAATCCCCCTCACAAAGCTACTTCTTAGATGATGGTTATAAGTTTGGTATCATCGAACCTCACCTTGATGATTTTTGTAGTGATTGTAATAGATTGCGTATCACTGCAGAGGGGTATTTAATCCCTTGTTTGTATTTTGAAGATGCTTTGAGTATTGCTGATGCAATTAAGTCAAAAAATATCAAAGAGGCTTCAAATATCTTAAAAAAAGTGTTGCAAAATAAACCAGAAAAGAATAAATGGGGAACTGAAAATAACTCAGATAGAGCATTTTATGAGACAGGTGGATGAGACTAAATATATAGTTTTTACAGATATATTATTGCATAAAACTATTAAGTGTTACTAAATACAATAATATATAAAACAAATATCCATATTATATAGTTGCTTTAGCAGAATGAAAACTAATTTCTGCTAGCATTTTGAAATAATTATAACTTAATACACAGGGATTGAAATATGAATGATAAACATTATGAAGTAGTGATTGTTGGTGGTGGTATATCTGGTGCTGCTCTTTTTTATGAATTAGCAAAATATACAAACGCAAAGAAAATTTGTATGTTAGAAAAATATGAAGCATTGGCTACACTTAACTCAAAAGGTAGTAGTAACTCACAAACAATTCACGTAGGTGATATTGAAACAAACTATACATTAGATAAAGCAAAGATTACTAAAAGAACTGCGAAAATGATTGAAAAGTTTTGTTTACAATATGATTTACAAGATAAAATTATGTTTAAACATCAAAAAATGGCTCTAGGTGTTGGTCAAGAAGAAGTTGATTTTATCACAAAAAGATACAACGACTTTAAAGAGCTTTTCCCGTATCTTGAACTATGGGACAAAGAAACTTTAAGAGAGTTAGAGCCTAAGTTAGTATACGCTGACAAAGAGCAAACAAAAGATAGACCAGAACCAATTATCGCAATGGGTGCTAGAGATGAGTACACAACAGTTGATTATGGTGCTATGACAGAAGAGTTAGCAAAAGCAGGTCAAAATGCAGACTCTTCAAAAACTACAGATATTTTTTATAACTCTGAAGTTGAAGATATTCAAAAAGATGGTGACAAATATAGATTAACTACAGTAAATGGTACAGTATTTACAGCTGATTTTGTTGTAGTAAATGCTGGTGCTCACTCTCTTTACTTAGCACATAAAATGGGTTACGGTAAACATATGGGATCTTTATCTATGGCTGGATCATTTTACATCACAAGTGGTCACTTCTTAAATGGTAAAGTTTATATGGTACAAAATGACAAGTTACCATTTGCAGCACTTCATGGTGACCCTGATATTTTAGAAGATGGGAAAACAAGATTTGGACCAACTGCTCTTGCATTATTAGTTCTTGAAAGATATAAAGGTCTTAAATCAATGGGACAATGTTTAAAAACATTAAACTTTGATGGAAGTATCTTAAAAATATTCTGGGATTTATTAAAAGATTCAGATATCAGAAACTATGTATTCAAAAACTTCTTATTTGAAGTACCAGGTATCAACAAAGGTTTATTTGTAAAAGATGCTAGAAAAATCGTTCCATCTTTAACAGCTGATGATTTAGAATATGCTAAAGGTTTTGGTGGGGTTAGACCACAAGTTTTAAATAAAGATGAGCAAAAACTTATGCTTGGTGAAGCTTCATTGAGTGAAGGTAACGGAATTATCTTTAATATGACTCCATCTCCAGGTGCAACTTCTTGTTTAGGAAATGCACAAAGAGATATTAGAGTTGTTTGTGACTACTTAAACTTAGATTTTAACGAAGAACAATTCAACGCAGATTTAGTAGAAGAGATCGCATAGTCTTTATTACATTTTCAATTTAAAAGTAGAGTAAAACTTAGATTTTACTCTCTTTTAAATATCCCACTCGCAACTTATAAAAAATCATAAAATTTCTTTTCATTCTATTATAATTAGTAATAATAATCTCAATAATTATACGAAATGTATAAAAGCAACACATAATCGTTTTTAATGTATAATCGCGATATTAAATATCGTTAAAAAAAAGGGACAGCTTAAAAATGAGAGCATTAATCAGTGTTAGTGATAAGAGTGGTGTAGAAAACTTTGCAAAAGAATTAGTAGAGTTAGGATATGAGATCATCTCAACAGGTGGAACATACAACAAATTAAAAGATGCTGGTATTGCAGTTATTGAAGCAAATGAAGTGACAAAATTTCCAGAATGTTTTGAAGGAAGAGTTAAAACTCTTAATCCATTTATTCATGGTGGAATCTTACATAGAAGAGATAAACAATCTCACCTTGACCAAGCAAAAGAGCTAGGGGTTGAAGGGATCGATTTAGTGTGTGTAAATCTTTATCCATTTAAAGCAACTATCGAAAAAACAGATGATTTTGAAGAGATTATCGAAAATATCGATATCGGTGGTCCTGCTATGGTAAGAAGTGCTGCTAAAAATCATGATTCAGTTATCATCGTTACTGATGTTGTTGATTATGACTTAGTTTTAAATAACTTAAAAAATGGCACAAATACACAAGAGTTCAGAAGAGATATGATGATAAAAGCATACGAGCACACAGCTGCATATGATGCAATGATTGCTAACTATATGAACAAAAGATTTAACGGCGGTATGGGTGCAAAACAATTCATCGTAGGTGAAAAAGTATTTGATACAAGATATGGTGAAAACCCACATCAAAAAGGTGCATTGTACGAGTTTGATAAACACTTATCAAATAAATTTATTACTCTAAAAGGTGAAGCATCATTTAACAACATGGGCGATATCTCAGGAGCTGCAAAAATTGCATCTGCTTTTGGTGATGACAACGCTGTTTGTATCGTAAAACATGGTAATCCTTGTGGATTTGCTATCAAAGATACACTTTTAGAAAGCTATACAGAAGCACTAAAATGTGACCCAATCTCAGCATTTGGTGGAGTAGTTGCAGTTAATGGTATTGTTGATTTAGACTTAGCTGTTAAGATGAACGAAATCTTCTTAGAAGTTGTTTTTGCTGCTGATTTTACTGCTGAAGCAGAAGAGGAACTAAATAAGAAAAAAAGAATCACACTATTCAAACAAGGTACAACAAAACTTGAAATGGCAAATGATGCAAATAACTTCAAAATTGTTGATGGTGTATTTGTATATCAAGATGCTGACAAAGTTGAAGATGATGAAGTTGCAAATGCAGAATTAAAAAC
>JBATTX010000286.1:0-19043 GCA_049670825.1 Arcobacteraceae bacterium
TTTACATATCCTGTCCAGATATTTCCACTTTGAACTGTTTCCCAAAGTGACTTAAATGCAGCTTTTGGCATATCTTGATGTCGTACCATATTGTGTGGTTGATTCATAAGCTCTTCGAGTGTATAACCTGCTACTGTACAAAAGTCATCATTTGCAAATTTGATAATCCCTTTTGCATCTGTTTCACTTACTAAAAAAGCAAATTCATCTAATACTGTTTCTCTTGCCATTATTTTGTTCCTTTTTTAGTTAAATTTTTTATTACTAGCATCTGTTACTAAGTCATTTGCTAGCTTACTTACTTCACCTGCAATAAGAGCTACACTATTGGCTTCACTTGCATTTTCCTGTGTAACTCTATCTAGCATAGTGACTGCATCATTAATTTGTTCAATACCTGACATCTGTTCTTTTGAAGCTGTACTTACATTTTCTATGAGTTTTATAGTTTCCCCAAAATTAGTGTTCAGCATTTGGTAACCTTGAATCATCTCATCACTTACCTTTTTACCATCATTTGCTTTTGATGCGGCATTTTCAACTAAATCTTTAATCTCTTTTGCAGCTTCTGCTGATCGTGAGGCAAGGTTTCTTACCTCTTGTGCTACTACAGCGAATCCTTTTCCAGCTTCACCTGCAGTAGCAGCTTCAACAGCAGCATTTAAACTTAAAATATTTGTTTGGAAAGCAATTTGATCTATCACTTCAATAGCTTCATTAATTGCACTTACTTGTTCATTAATACTATCCATAGCAAGTGAAGTTTTATTTGCTAGTTGCATACCATTTGCAACTTCATCATTTACTTTATTTCCAAGTTGAGACATTTTAGATGCATTTGAAGAGTTATTTCGTGTAATACTAGTAATCTCTTCAACAGCAGCTGCAGTTTCTTCTAGTGAAGCTGCTTGTTGGTTAGCTTTATTTGCTAAATTGTTTACAGAATCAGTCATTGTAGCAGCATTAGTTTCTAGGTGCTCTCCATTGTCCAGATTCGATTTTGCATTTGCAGAAAGTGAATCTCCTAGCTTGTTGATACTTTGCATTACTAAAAGCATATCTCCTTTGATTTTAGGATGAATATCTATTTTACTTCTAAAATCATCATTGGCATAAAGTTCAACATTCTCTTTTAAAGAAAGCATATGTTTTTCTGAATTATCAAGTGAATTATTTAGCGTATTTCGTAATGCTTCAATCATAAAGTTTTGTGATTTTGCATGAATTCTACACTGAAATATACCTTGAGACATTTTGTCAAGAGTTAGAACAACTTCTCCTAAAACTTTCATATCTATTTTTCGCATCTCATCAAATCTATCAACATAATGATTGAGTTCTGTAAGAATCAACCCAATCTCATCATTTTTCATATATTGAGCTTTATTAATTTTGTTTACTCGCATAAAAGCAAAATCCATAATCTCTTCCATATATTTTTTAAATCTATTTATTCCTCCAACAATTCTATTCATTGCTGCATAGTTCGTATATGCAATAATAACTGCAAAGAGAATATTAACAGTAAGAAGCGCGGTAACTTGTGAGTGGCTTAAAATTGCAACAGTAGTTATTGTTGTAAAACCAAGCTGAGCTAAGATCATATTGATCAAAATTCTTTTTTTCGTAGAAATATTTTTAAACATTGAAGTCCTTAATTTGTAGTAAAAAATTATATCATAACTTTATGACTAAATAATGAAAAATATGTTTATTTTTATGACTTTTTGAATATTTAAAAAACTATAATCTCTTTAGATTTTATGGTGTATGAAGGTTGTAACTCAATTGTTACTTTTATGATTTACAATTGCATCATGATAAATATTGAAAAAGAAATAACAAAAAAGTTTCCAAAAATAAGTACAAAGTCACCATTGATTAAAAAGTCATTATTTAAAATTGCACAAAAAATTGTTCATGAAGATACGATAAATACATTTTTAGAAGAAAATCAACATCTCGATGGATTTGAGTTTGTTGAAGCTGTGTTGGATTATTTTAAATTTGATTTTTCCTATTCAAGTAATGATATTGAAAATATTCCATCTAGTGGAAGAGTTGTAATCGTTTCAAATCATCCTTTGGGTGCACTTGATGCTTTATGTCTTTTAAAACTCATAAGTAAAGTAAGAAAAGATGTAAAAATAGTAGCAAACGATTTTTTAGCAGATTTAAAAGCGATGGATTCGTTGTTTATCAAAGTTGATAACTATAAAAGCAAACAATCAAAAGATGCAATCAAAGAGATATATAACGCTTTAGAAAATGAAGAAGTTGTCGTAATGTTTCCTGCAGGTGAGGTGAGTAGAATATCTCCAACAGGTGTAAAAGATGGGGCTTGGCAAAAAGGTTTTTTAAAGTTTGCAAAAAAAACAAATAGTCCAATTCTTCCTATTTTAGTCGATGCAAAAAACTCAAAACTATTTTATACACTCTCTATTTTAAATAAAACATTTTCTACAATACTTTTAAGTGATGAGATGTTTAAACAAAAAGATAAAAATGTAAATATAAAAATAGGACAACTTATCTCAAATGAAGATATTATCCCTAACAATATTGATAAAAACGATTTGGTCAATATCTATAAAAAACATCTTTATAGTCTGAAAAAAGGGAAAAAAACTTTTTTTCATACACAAAATGCAATTGCACACAGCGATAATATTCAACTGATTAAAAAGGAGCTAAAAAATTCTGAAGTTTTGGGAAAAACAAATGATGGGAAAATTATTTATTTATATACTTATACACCTGATTCATCTATCTTAAAAGAGATAGGAAGATTACGAGAGATAAGTTTTCGAAAAGTAAATGAAGGTGTGAATAAAAAAAGAGATACTGATAAGTATGATAAATATTACAAACATATTATTTTGTGGGATGAGGATGAGCTAGAAATCGTTGGCTCTTATAGAATTGCTGAAGCAAAAGAGATATATGAAAAATATGGTTTCGAGGGATTCTATACAAATACACTTTTTAAATTTCAAGATAATTTTAAACCATACTTAGAAGATGCTATTGAACTTGGTAGAAGTTTTGTCCAGCCAAAATATTGGGGAAGTAGAGCATTAGATTATTTGTGGTTTGGAATAGGTGCATATTTAAAAACACACCCAAATATTAAATATATGTATGGACCTGTAAGTTTGAGTAATAATCTTCCTCCAATAGCGCAGGATTTAATTATAGGATTTTACTCACACTATTTTACTCCTAAAGAAAAATTTGTACATGAGATACAAAAATTTGAATATAACTTTGAACAAGATGATGATTTGAATTTGTTACCAGAAACAAACTATAAAGATAATCTAAAGCTTTTGAAAAATAGTTTAAAAAACATCGATAGCTGTATCCCTACACTTTATAAACAGTATAGCGAATTATGTGAAGAGGGGGGTGTTGAGTTTCATGGATTTAATGTTGACCCTCATTTTTCAAACTGCATAGATGGGTTTATTTTAGTAAAAATAGAGAAAATAAAAGAGTCAAAAAAAGAGCGATATATTAAGTAAAAATGTAATCAATATGTCACTATTTTTACATATAATTTCTTCAAAAGGATGACTATGAAAAAGATAAATATAGAGCGTTATTTAGCAAGTTTTTCACGAGAAATTTCACTTGCAAAAGCGAATAACTATGAAGCGTTAATTGTTCCATTTGATGATTGTGATGTTATACCATTTAACAATATAGAAGATGAAGATTATATCTATGAAATCGCCTATGATTGTGGTTGGGAGATGTTTATAGTGATTGATTTATTAAATGATACTAAACAACTAATTGATCTTTCGTTAGATGCTGCATAACTCTTATAAGTATAGTAAAAAACTACTCGTAACCAACTCGTAACCAAAAAAGAATAAAATTCACAAAATAAATAAAAAAGGATTAGTTTGTCAACTTTTCAAAGTAAAAATAAAACTGTAGAATTTCAAGAAAATATTATACGATATTTTTTGATAGCTGCTGCAACAATATCAATATTAACTACATTTGGTATTTTATTTTCGATACTGTTTGAAGCAATCGAATTTTTTAAATTAAAAAGTATCGTATATTTTTTTACAGGTACAGAATGGTCTCCAGGAACTGCAAATAGTAAATTTGGTGCTTTACCAATTTTTTCTGGAACATTTATCATCACAATTATTGCTATGTTGGTTGCGTTACCAATAGGTTTAGGAAGTGCGATATTTATGAGTGAATATGCTTCAAGTACTCAAAGAACATATTTAAAACCACTTTTAGAAATACTTGCTGGTATTCCAACTGTTGTTTATGGATTCTTTGCCGCTATTACCGTTGCTCCATTTATAGTTAATGTGTGTAATTCAATAGGAATTGAAGCTTCATTTAACAGTGCTTTAGCATCTGGTGTTGTTATGGGTATTATGATTATTCCAGTTATCTCATCTTTGAGTGATGATGTTATATCAGCAGTTCCAGATAGTTTACGAAAAGGTTCACTAGCTTTAGGTATGACAAAAGCTGAAACAATTAAAGATATTGTTTTACCATCAGCGTTACCAGGGATTATTTCAGCTTCACTTTTAGGTATATCAAAAGCTTTAGGTGAAACTATGATTGTTGTTATGGCAGCCGGTTTACGACCAAACCTTTCATGGAATATATTAGAAGATATGACAACAGTAACAGTAAGAATTGTAGATAGTTTAGTAGGCGATCAAGCATTTAATTCACCTGCAACTTTAAGCGCATTTGCTTTAGGATTAGCACTATTTGTTGTGACACTAATACTAAATATCGTATCAGTAAGAATGATTCAAAGATTTAAAGAAAAATACAAAATGAGTAGTTTATAATGGAAAGTACAACAAAAATGGTAAAAAAAACGTCAAAAAAAGAAAATATATTTTATGATCCAAGTCTGAAAAAAAGACATGCAAAAGCAAATGTTTTTAAATATTTTACAATCACATCATTAGTTTTTTCACTGGTGTTTCTAGCAATATTTTTAAGTGATATGGTGATAAAAGGGAGCACAGCTGTACAACAAACTTATGTACAAGTAGAAGTTACATACAATGAAAAAAGTATAGATAGCTATAGAAATGCAGTTGATAGAAAATATTTAAATATTGTGAGTCGTGCCGCTTTACGAGAGATACCAATGCAAATTAAAAATAATCCAGAGTTGATGAATACAACAAATCTAATTTGGATGTTAGCTGATGATCAAGTTGATATGTATATGAAAGATTATTACTATAAACTTAAAAGTAGAGATCTCAAAACAGTTGAGGAGTTAGTAAGAAACAATAGATTAGAGAAAAGATTCAACACAGTATTTTTCACACAAGGTGATAGTAAAACTCCTGAATATTCTGGTATTTTATCTGCTATGGTGGGTACAATTATGACACTATTTGTAGCTATGGTTGTTGCTTTTCCTGTAGGTGTTGCAACAGCAGTGTATCTTGAAGAGTTTAGTAATCAAGGAAAATGGAGTGAATTTTTAGAAGTAAATATCAATAATCTTGCTGCTATTCCATCTATTTTATTTGGATTATTGGGGCTTGCAATTTTTATTAATCTTTTTGGACTGCCAAGAAGTTCTGCATTAGTTGGTGGTTTGACACTTGCTTTGATGACATTACCTATTATAGTTGTAAGTTCAAGAGCTGCATTAAGAAGTGTACCTGCAAGTATTAGACAGGCTGGATATGGATTAGGACTTACAAAAGTTCAAGTTGTAAAAGATCACGTTTTACCTTTAGCATTTCCAGGGATTATGACAGGAAGTATTATTGGACTTGCTCAAGCTATGGGAGAGACTGCCCCACTTATTATTGTTGGTATGATTGCTTTTATTCCTGATAGTCCTAGCACTATTTTTGAAGCTTCTACAGTTATGCCTGCACAGATTTTTACATGGGCTGGTATGCCTGAACGTGCTTATATTGAAAGAACAGCAGCTGGTATTTTAGTACTTTTAACTGTACTTATTTCACTCAATGCACTTGCTGTTTACCTAAGAAAGAAATTTGAGGTTAAGTGGTAGATTGATTTAAAGTTTTGATGATAACTCTGTCATCAAAGCTTGTATCTCTTCGTAGTTCTCTTTTGTGTCTATATCTTTAGCATACTTTTTATCTAAAACAACTCCAACTGTACTATTATTTGAAATAATATTTTTAGCACCTTTATCACCATGTAGTTTCATAAGTTCCTTTTTATATCTATTTGGAAAGATGGCAGGAACTGCAAGTTTTAAAGCGTAACTTGATGCTACTATTTGATTTGGCTCTTGTTTGTATCTCTCAATCATCTTTTTATAGTGTTTTAGTGGAATAAGTGGTTGATCACAAAGTAAAATTAAAAAAGAATTTGAGGATGCAACTGCTGAAACACCAGTTGCAATAGAGCTTCCCATACCAGTTTCAAAATTTTCATTTTTTACAATATTTACATCAAGGTGCTGTATCATTTCACAACATTCATCATAATATTTTCCTAATACAACGGTAACATCAGAACTTAGTTGCAATGCTGTTGTTGTAATAGATTCTAAAAGTGTTTTATTGTTTAGTTTGAGAAGTTGTTTAGGGGTGCCTAATCTACTTGAACTACCTGCTGCTAAGATAATAATCGATAGATTAGACATATTATTAGTTTCCTTTTTTATAAGGAGATGATACCATATCTGGCTTAACTTATTTTGATAGGATAAGAGTGGTATCTTTTTCCAGTTGCATCAAAAATTGCATTTGAAACTGCTGCAAATATTGGTGGAACTCCAGGTTCTCCGATCCCTCCAATTTCAGAGTTTGAGTTGATAATACTTACTTCAATATCAGGTACATCTGTGATTCTAGCTACTTTATAATCATAAAAATTGCTTTGTTCTGCTTCACCATTTTTAATAGTGATTTCACTATGTTTAATAGCTGAAAGACCAAAGTTAATACCACTTATCATTTGGTTTTCTACATTTAATGGATTAAATGCAAATCCACAATCAACACTACACCAAACTTTTTCTACATGAAAACTATCTTCATTTACTCTTACTTTTGCAACTTGAGCTATAACTGTACCAAAAGATTTGATAATAGATACTCCATAACCTACATTTTTTTCTTTTGTTCGGGTTCTCCAGTTTGATATCTCTCTTACATTTTCAAGTACATTGATTGATCTAAGATCGTTTATCATATCGATTCTATATTTAATAGGATCAATTCCTGCTTTTACAGCAGCTTCATCAACAATCCCTTCAATCATAGGAGCAGATTGCGTATGTCCAACTGAACGCCACCATAAAACTGGAATAGGAGATGTTGGAGTGTTTGAACTTAGGTCATTACTCTCTATATCATACATATGATCTGATAGTCCATCCCATTGTGCCCAGTCAACTTTTCCTTTTGATAAAAAGCTAAGAATAGTTCCACCAACTACAGATTGTCCTACCACTTTTGCTTTAAATCCAGTGATTTTTCCCTCTTTATTTAAAGCTACACTTGCTCTATTTTTGTACATTGGTCTGTAGTTACCCATTTTGATATCATCTTCTCTTGTCCAAAGTGTCATAATAGGCCATTTTTCATCTTTTGCTACATAAACAGCATCAGCAATATAATCTACATTTGATGAAGCTCGTCTACCAAATCCTCCACCAAGAAAAGTATTTTGATACTCTACATTTTTGGGTGATATCTCTAGAATTTTTGCACAAGTATCTCTATAGATTGATTGAATTTGTCCACCTGTAATCATCTTTGCAGAATTACCTGTGTGATGAACAGTACAGTTAAGAGGTTCCATTGGGGCATGTGCTAAAAATGGAAACTCATAGTTTGCATCAATAACATTAGTAGCTTCTTTAAAAGCTTTGTCAGTATCGCCATCTTTTCTCATTGAGTTACCTGGTTTATTGAGTAAATCATTGTACTCTTTTCGTAAATCATCTGTACTGATGTTTGAAAATGCACCTTTATCCCACTCAACAACAAGTTCATATAAAGCAGCTCTTGCTTGTGACCAATTATCTGCAATAATCGCTACACCACTTGGAATCTCTTTTACTTTGATAATTCCCTCTTTTTTTAAAATCGTACTAGCATCAATTTTTTTAACTTTTGCACCAAAAATTGTAGGGTGTAAAACAGCTGCATATTTCATATTATCTAGTCGTACATCGATACCATATTGTGCAGTTCCTGTAACTTTTGCCCAAGCTTCTTTGGGGTGTCTTCTTGTTGGTTTTCCAATGATTGAGTATTCTTCAAGTTTTTTCAGTGTTGGGTCATTGGGAATTTTCATCTTTTTTAAATCAGAAACAAGTTCTCCATACGTAAAACTCTCTTTTGTTTTTTTGTTCCATACTTTTGAATTTTTTGTAGTAAGGTTGTATTCTCTAACTTGCCATCTTTTAGCAGCCGCAGTTTTAAGCATCTTATTGATTGAAGCTCCAACTTTTCTATATTGAAGTTGTTTTGTTCGAATAGAAGTAGAACCAGCAGTTACCATCCACGGTCCCAATACAGAATAATAAACTTCATCAATATTTGAAGCTTCAAAATTGATATCTTCCCATTTTGCATTGAGTTCATCAGCAATACACATTCCAATAGTTGTATATGTACCTTGACCCATCTCAGCTTGACCCATTAAAAATGTGATTGTGTTATCTTCTTCAATTCGAATAAAAGCATTAGGTTTGAGGTTTTCTTCTTTTTTGTTTTGTTTCTCTTCGGCTTTTGATTTTGTAGGGATATAAAATGCCATAACAAATGCACTTGAGGCTACAGCAGTTGTTTTAAGAAAATCTCTTCTTGATAGTTTCATTGTATTATGCCTCCTTTGCCAATTGTCTAATAGCTTGTTTTATACGATTATATGTACCACATCTACAAATATTTCCATCCATAGCAGTTAAAATCTCTTCCTCATTTGGAGTAGGGTTTGCTTTTAATAATCCTGTTGCATTCATGATTTGACCTGATTGACAATACCCACATTGAACAACATCATTATCAATCCATGCTTCTTGAACAGTTCTTAAAACTTTGTCTGTTTTGTTTGCAATAGTAGTAATCTCTTTACCATCTAAACCTTCAACTGAAACAGAACAACTTCTCATAGCTTTACCATCTACAAGAACAGTACAGGCACCACATTGTCCTACACCACAACCAAACTTTGTACCTGTAAGATTGAGATGATCTCTTAGTGCCCACAAGAGAACTGTTTGTGAATCCACATCGAGTGTATGAATTTTGCCATCTATTGTTAATTTTGTAACCATTTATTTCCTTAATATCTTTAACAAGTAAAATTTTCGGAAGTATAGTCAATAAGTATAGCTGGAGTGTAGCGTAAAGTAGTAATATACCTTAATCCAAAGGATTAAAGTATATTTAAAAGTTTATAAAAAGATTTTTTTAAGTGTTAATTTTTTTATCTAAATATCTATTGATATTTGTGTAGATAAATCCATTTTTATCGATAAATGTTAGATGACTTTTATCTAAGTCTTTTACATCTTTTAGTCCCATAACAGCTAAGATAGTTCGTACCCCAGCTAAAAGGTTTTTATGATAATTTACTGTTTTATTAGCATGTTTAAGTACTAAATATGCACTACGTAATTTTTTGTCTTGAGTTGCTAATCCAACTGGACATTGGTGTGAACCATGACCAGAACACATTCTTGCTCGAATACATCCAGCACTCATCATAAATCCACGTGCAAGATAGATAAAATCAGCACCCAATGCCATAACAACAGCAATATCATCAGGAGTTAAAATTTTACTAGCAGCAATAAGTTTAACTTTTTTTCTTACTCCATATTCTTTTAGAATATTATCTGCAATATGAATTGCATCTTTTACGTGAAAACCAACACTATCCATTAAAAATAAAGGTGCTGTTGCACTTCCACCATCTCCACCATCGATACTTATAAAGTCAGGTATACCTGGAATTTTTCCATCTTTTCTTCGTTTCATCTCTTTAGCAAAATCTTCAATACCTTCACGGCTAGAGATAACTATTTTGATTCCAACTGGTTTTTGTGAAAGCTCTTGAAGTCTTGCAACAAAATCAAATAACTCTTCTATTGTTTTAGCAAATGGGAATCTATTTGGTGAGATCACCGCTTTATTTGCTTCAACATTTCTATAATAAGCAATAGATTCACTTACTTTTTCAGCTGCAAGTTTACCACCTGTTTGTTTTGCACCTTGCGCTAATTTAATTTCAGTCATTTTACAAAAACGCATAGTTTTTTGATATCTGTCTTCGTCAAAATTACCTTCAGCATCTCTTACTCCAAAAAGTCCAGAACTCATTTGAAAAATAATATCAGGCATATCTTCTGGTACTCTTTCAGGAAAGTTTTCAAGTGGTGCATACCAGTTTGGTCTAAAAAATACAAACTCATCTTGATCAAAGATATAAGTATCTACCTCTTTTTGATTTAATAATCTTTTTCTGAAAAATTTAATTGCTAAATAGTTGTTTAAAAAGAATTTTATTGTAGTGTAAAGAATTTTATTGAAACCATCAATTTTTATTCTATCCATATATAAATCATTATGATCTCTATGTGTAAAAAAGAAGTTTGTTGTAAGACTTCCTTCTCCTGTATTAATAGGAAATTTCCCATCATATGCAGCTTTTGTAAAAGCTCTTGTACCTTCAGGAGATATAGCTCCATCACTCATAGCACTTCTTGCAATAATAGTTTTTGCTGTAAAGGGGATACCTCTTTCTTTTCCAAAAGTTACACTAAAGTCGTGATTTACTTCATCATCATTTAGTGGGCTATTTGAGTGTTTCATTAAAAACTTTGGATTTGCTTGTGGTTGTGTAGGAGAAAACGATGCATAACCTGCTAAATCATTTGCTGCTTTATAAACCCAGTCTACTTTATCTTTTGATTCATAGAATGTTTCATCTCCAAAATACTGTCTAAAAGGCTCTCTTAGAGCCTCAAAAAAATATCTCAATCTTCCTATTAACGGATAGTTAATAAGTAATTGATGTTTCCTTTGTATGTATTTGTCATATATTATAACGTTAATAATAATAAAAAATATAAGACCGAATACAACTTCAAATGCGATTTCCATTTATTTTCCTTTTAATTGATTTAATAACGAGTTCCCTAAATCTATATTTAGGGATGAATCCTCTATTGCTTCTGTTGTGTCTAGTATAAGTAAAGCAATTTTTTCTTTAATTGTCTCTGAATCTTTGAGTTGATTAAGTACAATTTGACTTACTTCAACAGAATCATTTTTGTTTTTAGTCGCAATATCTATAAGATGATTTAATTTTGTTGTTGCATCTTGAGAGATTGAAAGACTTGTGTCAATAAGTATATTTGATGTGTCACTTTGCTTTTGAACTGCATTTGTCATAGATGTAATCTCTTTGATTTTTAAACCGATATTTGCAGTTGTTCTTTTTGATGTAGCAGCAAGTTTTTTCACTTCATCTGCAACAATAGAGAAACCTTTTCCGGCATCTCCTGCACGTGCTGCTTCTACTTTTGCATTTAAAGATAAAAGATTTGTTTGAATAGAGATATGATCATTTGCAATCACTAATAAAGCAATCTCTTTATTTGCTTCTGTTAATAAGCCAATAGTATCTGTAAACGATTCAAATATTTTGTTTATATCATCAATTGTAATTGAAAGTTCATTTACAAGAGAGATAATATTTTTACTTTGTTGATTTGATTCTTCAGAGGATTGGTAGTTTGCGTTTGATTTTGACTCTATTTGTGTAGATCTATCAATAAATTGATTAATTAGTAAACTAATACTTTCAATCTCTTTTACTCTTTTAGTAGATGCTTTATTAACGTCTATAGCATTTTGTGTCATATCATTTGCAATCTGTAGTGACTGTGACAATTGTAACTTTTCGTAAGTTGATTCAATCTGTTTCAATTTATCATATTCACTTTTTGGAATTTCTATCATATATTTTGTTCTCCATTTTCTTTTGTTTAAGACAGACACGTTTAATCATTTTAAATGTCAAACGCTAAAATATACGTATATTTTATTCTAATTGAATTATACTCCATCTAATATAAAACTCTGTTATAAATAATTAGATTATTAATTTTATGTAAGAGAAAAACAAATTTGTAACTAAGCTGTAACTTTCTTTTTGTAACATTCATTCAAATAAAAATAACAAGTGGTTTAAATGATTAAAAATAAAAATAAAATAGAAGTTGAAAAGTTAAATTTATGGTACGGTTCTAAACATGCATTACATGATTTAAATATTAAAATATATGAAAATCAGATCACAGCATTAATTGGACCATCTGGTTGTGGAAAATCTACTTTTTTAAGATGTTTAAACAGAATGAATGACCTTGTAACTTCAGCTAGAATAGAAGGACAAGTTATTATTGATGGACAAGATATTTATGCAAAAGAAGTAGATGAAGTAAGTGTACGAAAAAGAATTGGTATGGTATTTCAACAACCAAATCCATTCCCTAAATCTATTTATGAAAATGTAGCGTATGCTCCTTTAAAACATGGTATTGTAAAAAAAGGAAAAGCTTGTGATGAACTTGTTGAACAATCACTTATTAATGCTGGTATTTGGGAAGAGGTAAAAGATATCTTAAGAGAACCTGGAACTGGACTAAGTGGTGGACAACAACAAAGACTTTGTATTGCTAGAACAATTGCCGTAAAACCAGATGTAATATTGATGGATGAACCAACATCAGCACTAGATCCTATTAGTACAGAAAAAATTGAGGCACTTATGCTTGAATTAAAAAAAGATTTTACAATCGTAACAGTAACACACAATATGCAACAAGCAGCCAGAATAGCCGATATGACAGCATTCTTTCATCTTGGAGACTTAATAGAATATGACGAAACTGAAAAAATATTTATTAACCCAAAAGAGAAAAAAACAGAAGATTATATAACTGGAAGATTCGGTTAAAAAGGAAAATTATGTTAGCAAATTATAAAGAAAAATTAGAAGAGATTAAAGCAGAAATTATCTCTATTGGAAATGGTTTATTAAAGGCAAATGAACTAATTGTCGAGGGATTAAAAGATTGTGATGAAAATATTTTTAATGAAGCAAAATCATATATTAAAAATGTAAGTAATATTGTAAAAGATATTGATAATAATATTATTACAACTTTAGCTTTACACTCTCCAGAAGCAAAAGATTTACGTGGTATGGTGTCTTATTTGAAAATTACAAATGAGTTTTTAAGAGCATCAGCAAACACAAGAAACTTCATAAAAGGTTTCACTGAAGAGTGTAAAAATGTTGATAAAAAAATCATCAAAGATTATGCAATCCCTATGCAAAAATCAACAGTTGATGCAATTAAATTTAGTGTTGATATGCTAAGTATTGATTGTGTTGATGAAACACAAGAGTGTTTTAACAAAGTTGTTATTGCTGAAAATAAAACAGATGACTTGTATGAGATGATAGAATCAGAATTATTTAAACAAAATCCTAAAGATAGTGATTTTAATAGATTTCATAAAATGTTAATTGTATTAAGAAGAAGTGAAAAGGTTGCTGATAGAGCAATGAGTATTGCAAGTTTACTTTTATATGCAAATAATGGTGGCGAGATACACAGAGTATAAATATTTTGGTATAATTAAGAATGAATACAATATTAATAGTAGAAGATGAACCAGATATTTTAGAACTTCTTGAATATACTTTGGATAAAGATTATGAGGTAATTGGGTGTTTAGATACATCCAATGTTGTGGATATATTAGATCAAGAAAATATTGATTTGATTTTAATGGATAGAAACCTTCCAAATGTAGAGGGAAGTGTTTTTATACAAGACCTTCGATCAAAAGGTTACAACCAAAATGTTATATATTTAACTGCAAAAGATGCAGATGAAAATATTATTGAAGGTTTTAATCGTGGAGCTGATGACTATATTACCAAACCTTTTAATATCGATATTTTAAAAGCAAGAATAAAATCTGTAATAAATCGATCACAAAAAAATCTTGACATCGTTAAGGTACGTGATATAACCTATATTTCAAGTCAAAAAAAATTTATTATTGATGAACAAGATATGCATTTAACGCACTTAGAACATGATTTACTTTTAGAGTTTATTAAAAATATTGATATCTTATTAAGTCGAGATACTTTACTTGAAAATGTTTGGGAAGATAGTATGGATGTAAAATCCAAAACAGTCAATGTAGCAATTAAAAGATTAAAAGAGAAAATTGATCCAACAGGAGAAAAAGAATATATCAAATCTGTTCGAGGTGAAGGATATATTTTTCATAAAGGGAGTTGAGTTTGTTAAAATTACATGATATATTTTTACGAAAATTTTTGATTTTATTTGTATCGATTTTTTTTGTAATTGGTACAGTTTCTTACTTTTGGATAAAAAATATCTATATAGAACAAACGAAAATTGATCTTCTTCATGATATTGATATTTTTGCTTTGCAAATCAAAAATTTTGATACTATTGATGAACAAGTAACAGCTGTTAAAAATGCTATAGGTTTAAGAATTACTGTTATTAATAAAGAAGGTGTGGTAATAGGTGAATCAGATGAAGATAAATCTACAATGGATAATCATCTCAATAGAACAGAAGTACTCGAATCAAAATATAATAAATTTGGTTCAATAGTAAGATACTCTCACACTTTAGAAAAAGACCTCCTATATGTTTCAAAACAAAAAGTATTGGATAATGAATACTATTATATAAGAATGTCTCGAGATCTAGATAAAATAAATGAAGAATATTTATATCTTACATTTAAAGTTTCTGTTTTATTTATTTTATTTATTATAGTTTTTTTTATTGTAGCTTTCAAAACAAGTAAAAAAGTAGAATATGAAACAAATCTTATTTTGGACTTTTTAAATAGTTTGATTAAACAAAATAAAGCACTAAAAATAGAATCAAACTACTCTGTAGAGTTTAAAAATATTACAAAGTTATTGACTAAAGTTTCAGATAGTTTATCAAAAAAAGATAAACAAAAATCAAAATACACTGCAAAATTAAAACTCTCAAATAGACAAAAAGATGATATTATCTCAGCTATTTCGCATGAGTTTAAAAATCCAATTGCAGTTATAAGTGGTTATAGTCAAACTTTACTTGATGATAAAGATCTTAACGTAAATATACGAGATAAATTTTTAGAAAAAATATCATCAAATTCTGAAAAACTAACCAATATGATAGACCGTTTACGACTTACTATTAAATTAGAAGAGGGGAAGCAGCCTCATACTTTTACAAAAACAAATATTACAAATGTGACAAAAAATATTATAGATGATCTTAAAGTGACATATCCTTCACGTGATATATCTCTTGACGCGATTGATTTGAGTATCGAAGTAGATGAAACAATGATGGGAATAGCTATTACGAATTTAATCGAAAATGCATTAAAATATTCTCAAGATGCTGTAAATATAACAATTACTCAAAATAAATTAAGTGTGGAAGATTTTGGGATAGGTGTTAATAGTAAAGATATTACTAAATTAACTGAAAAATTCTATAGGGTTTCGAACAATGGTTGGAATAACTCTATGGGAGTTGGACTCTCTTTGGTATCAAATATTTTAAATATACACAACTATAAACTTGATATTAAAAGTGTTGAAAATGAAGGCTCAACATTTACAATTCTTTTTAGTTAAAAAGTTTTGCTAATTTTTTAGTCACATCGTCATCTGTGTAAATTTTTGTAAACTCTATGCCAGTTTTTTTAAGATTTTCATAGAGATTGTGATCATGTAGTTTTACTTTTTTTGTGTAGTTTAAAGCTAATGAATTGTTTAAATTTCCTTCAAATGTAGTTGAATTATTTGGATCTGTAAAATTTACATTTCCTAATGCAGTTGGGTTCTCTTCAAATTTATCTCTTACAATGATAACTATCACCTCATGTTTTTTTGCTAGTAGATTAAGATTAAGATTTTTTGTATCAAAAAAGTCACCTATTAAAAAAACAAGTGACTTTTTTTGTATTTTTTTGTATAAGTCATTAATGATAATTTCGTAGTTTATATCGATGCCTAGTGGATTATAGTTGTCAATATTTTCAACCATTTTATTTACACCAAAAATCTTTTTTGTTTTTTTTGTATTGAGTTGGGCAGTTTGATTTGCTATGAAACTAGCAAAACTATCACCTTGAGCTGCACATACATAACCCAATGTTGCACAAATCTCCGTAATAACATCTTTTTTTAAACGGCTAGTTCCAAAATGGGTACTTCCTGAGAGAATTGGTACAATATTTATCTCAAGTTCTCTTTGGGTATGAAAAACTTTTACAAAAGGCTTTTGCATCTTTGCACTAATAACCCAATCGATTTTACGAATATCTTCGCCATCTTCGTACTCCCGAAGCTCTACAAAATCATATCCTTCACCTTTGATGTTTGAGGTGTTGTTTCCAATTTGCTGTGAAAAGACAGCTTTTTTAGTTCTAATAAGAAGTTTTTTTATATTATTGTTCACGTTAAATTTTTAGTTTCTGCTTAAATTCATTTATGATATCAATTTCACGTTGCTGAATATACTTTTTAAATACATTTTGACCCGCTTTTTTTACATCTAGTTGTAGTACTATTTTTTGCTTGTTAAGTTTTGTATCTATACGTGTTATTTTACCAGTTGCAAAAATTTTAGTAAATTTCTTTTCATTGATAAAACTTACTGGTCCATTGATCTCAAAGCCAATTGTTAAGTCTAAAGTGTCATTTTCATGTATATCTAAAATGAACGGACTTTCTACGGAGATATAATTGTATGAAATATCAACAGGGATAAGCTCTTTTTGCGTTTTGTTGTATGTAATACTTGTCTTAAACGCTTTATCTACAGCAATTCGCTTGTTTTCTTTATCTCTATATTTATATGAAATAGTTCTTGGATTAACGAGTTTTAACACACCATTTCTTTCGTCAGCTTCTGTTATTGTTGCTACAATATAATTATTTTCAATTTCTATAATTATATGTTTTTCGTATAGGGCAGCATAAAGTTGTGTTTTTGTTACTCTGATGTTAAAACTATTTGTGTTAAAAGAGATAAGATTAGCATTATTTCTAAGTACTAGTCCTTTGTAGTTACTGATACAACTTACTTGTTTCTTATTTGAAATAGCATCCATAATAATATTTTTTGAATCATCTGAGACAGTGTTAAATTTTGTTAAAATAATTTTATTTAAATTGAGTGTTAATTTTTCAATATTTATAGGTTTTAGTAAAAGTGCTCTTAAACCTAAATCGAGTGTTTCTAATAACTCAAAAGTATCATTTTTTTCGCTTACAACAATGATGTTTGCATTGGGATTAATATGTTGAATATCAACAATCATCTCAAACGCATTTTTTTTCAACAAACTTAAACTTGTAATTATTATCTCTGGTCTATGTTGTACATATTGGTTAAATCCATCTAATCCATCATATGCTTGATAAAATGCCATAAATAATGGCTCAAAATAGTTATAGAGTTTATTTTGTAATTGTGGATTACTTTCAACATATAATATTGATAAATTATTAGTAATATATTTTAATTTAGTTAAATTTTTCATTACTTTATTATACGATAAATAAACTTTAAAAAATTGTTCTTTTTGAATCAAACTTTAGTAATTAAAAAATTTATATTCCATATCAAAATTTAAGCATTTCTTAGATACCATTTGCAAAATTAATATAAGGACATGATATGTTTCACGAATACAGAGAACTAGTAACAGAATTAAAAACAACAAATGCACACTTTAAAAAAGTTTTTGATGCGCATAATGATTTGCATGATCAACTTGACAAAGCTGAAGAGGGTGGAGTTGACCATATTGATCCAATTGAAATCGAAAGAATGAAAAAAGAAAAACTAAAATTAAAAGATGAAGCATATGCTATGATTATGGATTTTAAAAATAAACAATAATTTATTGTAAAATTTAACATCTCAAGATAGAAAGGTTAAGTGTAAGAGCTTAGCCTTTTTTTGTTTTAAGAAATATTTAGATAAAATAAAACAATTTTAAACAAAGGTAATCATAACATATGGAAAATCTTTTCGAATCACAAGATATAGTTGATATTAAAATTGAGGACTCAATAAAGGCTTCATATTTAGACTACTCAATGAGTGTAATCATTGGTCGAGCACTGCCAGATGCTAGAGATGGACTCAAACCAGTTCATAGAAGAATTCTTTACGCAATGCATGATCTAAACATGACAGCAAGAACCCCTTATAAAAAATCTGCGAGAATTGTCGGAGATGTAATTGGTAAGTACCATCCACATGGTGATAGCTCAGTATATGATGCTCTTGTAAGAATGGCTCAAGACTTTGCTATGAGAGTACCTTTAGTAGATGGTCAAGGAAACTTCGGTTCTGTTGATGGTGATAATGCTGCTGCTATGAGATATACAGAAGCAAGAATGACAAAACTAAGTGAGGATTTACTAAAAGATATCGATAAAGATACAGTAAACCATATTCCTACTTATGATGATACAGGAAAAGAGCCTTCTGTTTTACCTACTAGAGTTCCAACATTACTTGTAAATGGTAGTGAGGGGATTGCTGTTGGTATGGCTACAAAAATTCCACCACATAACCCAACAGAAGTTATGGATGCATTAATTCACCTTATCGATAATCAACAAGCAACAGCAACAGATTTGATGGAGTTTATTAAAGGTCCAGATTTTCCAACAGGTGCTACAATATTTGGTAGACAAGGTTTTACAGATGCGTACAAAACTGGTCGTGGAAAAGTTAAAATTAGAGCTAAACACCATATTGAAACAAAAGGTAAAAAAGAGATTATCGTTTTAGATGAGCTTCCTTACCAAGTAAACAAAGCAAGACTTGTAGAGCAAATTGCAAATCTTTCTAAAGATAAAATGATAGAAGGTATCTCAGAAGTTAGAGATGAATCAGATAGAGAAGGTACAAGAGTTGTTATTGAACT
>JBATTX010000287.1:0-2374 GCA_049670825.1 Arcobacteraceae bacterium
GGCTTTGATATCTTCATGTAATATAACATCAGCCTCTCCACTTTGAAGCTTGATTTTTACATCTTTACTAGCTTCAATTGTTACTACTCTATTTGTATCATTAAGTTTTTTAATAAACTTATCATTGTTATAAAGTTCAGCATTATCACCCACAAAAAATATTTTCGTAGTTGCTTTTTGAAATTTTAAACTAAAAGTTGGAATTGTTTGATTGTTTATAGTGATTGTTGTTTTGATATCTTTGTTGTAATAGTTTTTATCTACTACAGCTTTGAGTTGCATTTTTTTATTTGGTATTACTTCATACTGTTTGATGGGAGTTTTGCCTATATTTTTACCATCTAAAAAAATTGTTGTATCTTTTACATTTGAGATAAAATTTACAAATGCTCTATTTTCACTTCCACTTAGGGTATATGAAAAACTACAAAATAAGAGCAGTATTAAAAAGAGTCTATTCATGTGTTTTTCCTTTTATGTGAACCATAATAGTAAAATTGTACCAAAAATAATCCTATATATACCAAAAGCAACAAAAGTAAAACGCTCTAAAAACTTCAAAAAGAGTTTAATAGTTACGTATGCAACTATAAAAGCAGTAACAAAGCCAACACCTAAAACGATAAAGTTAGCATCTGTAAAATCTTTATAATGTTTGAGTAAGTCATATCCAGTTGTTGCACACATCACAGGAAAAGCAAGTAAAAAACTAAACTCAGCAGATGCTTTTCGATTCAGTTTTACTAACATCGCACCAATAATTGTACTCCCTGCTCGGCTAGTTCCTGGAATGAGGGCAAAAATTTGTGCTAATCCTATATATAAAGCTTGTTTATATGAAACTTTTTCAACATCATCTATATGCTCTTCACTCTCTTTATAAAATTTTTCTACTATTAAAAATACAATACCACCAATGATAAACATCACCGCAACAATTTTGATATCAAACATCGCTTTTATTTGATGAGAAAATACAAAACCAACAGCTCCAATAGGGATAAATGCTAAAACAAGTTTTTTCCAAAGCTCTATTTTTTTGAAACTGAACTTGTCTTGGTAATTTAAAATAACTGCTAAAATTGCAGCAAACTGAATAATCACTTCATATGCTTTTGTAACATTGTTTTGATCAATATTTAAAAACTCACTTGCAACGATTAAATGTCCTGTTGAGCTAATAGGTAAAAACTCAGTAAAACCCTCAATAATACCTAAAAGTATCGATTCTAATATTCCCAAATTATATTCCCTTTGATAGTTTTAAAAATAGTTTTAAACTTCTTTTCTCTTTTTCACCAATTTGATAGTGTATTTTAGTAAGATATTCTTTTATCTGTTTTTTTGTAAGTCCACTATTCTTTGCATATTTTTCTAATATATATTGAGGAATAAACACTTTTGTATTTACAAAATCATTTGAGAGTTTTTTAAGATACTTTTCATGTTTATTTACACATAATCTTGCAAATACGAAAGGAAGATTGTACTTTTTCTCCCATTCACTTGATAAATCAATAAATTCTTCATCTGAATTATGAAATTGATAAAGCGCTTTATCTCCAATAATAACTTCACCCTCTATGCCCAAAACTTTTGCTAAGGCATTAGATGTATCTGATTGAAAATCTTTTTTATAACTTCCTGGTCGTACAAGTACAGAGGTTACTGCGCCTTTAGCTACAATTCCCAAATCCAAAGTCGTTTTTGCTCTTCTTGATGCAATGGAGCTAATAACAGCAGCATCTACTTTTCGTTGTCTAAATTTTTTATTTATTGCTGAAGGATAAGACTTCTTGTATTCAATGATTTGCTTACGCTGCGTTGAAGAAAGGTTTTTTTTAATAAACACATGTAATGGCAGTAGATTTATAAAATCAATTTTAGCAAAAATCATATACTCTTATTATCCTTATTAATTTTTAGTTATAATAACTTATATTTTATAAAAAGCGAGTTAATATGGTTACTATCGAGTTTTTAGGTCCTATAGGCAAAGAGCCTTTAACTTTGGAAATTACAAATCTGAGTGAGTTAAGTGAAATTTTAAAAAAAGATGATTCATTATCAATGTGGCTTAAAAATAGTGCTTGTGCTATTAATGATATTTTAACAAATGATAAAAATGCCCCTTTAATTGATGGAGATAAAGTGACACTTCTTCCTCCTGTTTGTGGTGGCTGAGTTATGAACGATATCAATTTTTTAGAAATTTTTGATGGTGATTTACCAGTAGAAAGTATTACAAATAAATGGTATGATAATTTTCGACTTTCAAATTATGGAGCGATTATCACTTTTGTTGGAGTTGTACGAGATGAGAATAATATTGATGGTTTGAGTTTTGATATCTATGAACCTATTTTAAACTCTT
>JBATTX010000288.1:0-2130 GCA_049670825.1 Arcobacteraceae bacterium
AATATATTTGATATTTTTATAACTATTTAAATGTTGGGCTAATTGTTTTAATATGTAATATTTCATTATTAATTATAACATATTTTCAGCTTTTTTGTTTATATTTTATTTTTCTATGTTATAATAAAAAGTAAACTTAAAAATAAAGGATTCTAATGAATAAATTAATGAAATTAATATTATCAGGTGCTATTGTTTTAGCAGTTTCTAGTACAGTTGCAAACGCAGATGTAACAAAAGGACAAAAACTTTATGCTAAAAAGCTAAAAAGTCTCTGTGAAATGACTGGTGCTAAAATGGCTGCTAAACACTCTCAAGACGAGTGGGAAACAATCAAAAACGAAGGAAAGATTTCTGATGAAATAAAGTCTTTATGTCCTAATGTAAAGGAAGTAAACGAAAAATTTATACCTCATTACTATGATTTCTTTTATGAATATGCAAATGATTCTGGAAATGTTCCATCTTGCTAATAAGTTTCTAATAATAACTTTATAAAAAAGGTTGGGTTAATCCCAACCTTTTTTATTTATATTAAGTGACTTAAAAGTAAATATAGTTTAAACTAATATTATAATTAAGGAGAAATAATGAATAAAAAGCTAATAGCTCTTTCTGCAATTGCAGCAATTACAACAACAAGTTTTGCATCTACTGATTTAGAAACAAGACTCAATGAGATGGAAAAAAAGATCTTACTGTTAGAGCAAAAATTAACCGATGCGAATCAAAAACTAAACAACAAACTCACACAAGAAAACCAAAAGTTGACAAAACAACTAAGTAAAGTTAACTCAAAAATAAACAAAGTAAAAACACATGATGCCAATGACAATATCAAATGGGATGTTGAATTTAGAACTGCCATGGATTCTATTCATTATAAACATGCTAGTGGGGCAAAGTCATCAAATCCAGATCTTCTTACAAACAGATTATGGCTAGGTATGGCATTTGCACCAAGTGATAATGTACTGTTTAAAGGGAAACTCTCTTATAACAAAGCATATGGAGATACTGCAAATCATTCACAATCAAACACAGCACCAGGTTATGCTGATTTTGACTGGGTTACAAATGAAAATGCAACAGATAATACACTAAAAGTTAAAGAAGCATATTGGTTATATAAAAATGATACTTTTTTTGATACAAATGTTCCTTGGACTATTTCAATTGGAAGAAGACCTTCAACTGATGGATTAGGTATCAACATGCGTGAAGGGATGAAAGAGAACTCACCTCTTTCACATACTATTAATGTAGAGTTTGATGGATTAAGTTCTAAATTTAACCTAGATAAAGTAACTGGTGTTGATGGTATGTGGTGGAAACTTTGCACAGGAAGAGGACTTACCAATGCTAAGCCTAGATTTTCTAACGATGGTGCGGATTATGCATACGATGATACAAAAAATAAAGATATTAATATGTATGGTTTTATCTTTGTACCTTGGGATAATGGACAATATTCAGTTCACACAAACTGGGCAAGAGCTGAGAACTTAATAGGATTTAACAAAGCTGATATGCTTACATACGGCGGAACGGTTCAAACATATACAACTACACCGAATGTAACAAATTATAATAATATGGTTTATAATTCACCACAATTTAAATCTGTAGGAGATATGGATCTATTTACAACAATGTTTAAAGCAGAAGGTCTGGGAGATGGTATCTCTGATTTTTTAGATAATACAAGAGTTTTTGCATCATGGGCACAATCAAAAACAAGACCAAAAGGTTCTATGTTGGGTTCAACATCTAGTCAAACTGGTCACTCTACTTGGATTGGTATTAATATACCAGCTTTAGTGACAGATGATGGTAGATTTGGTATTGAATGGAACAAAGGTAGTAAAAACTGGAGATCAGTAACTTATGGTGAAGATACAATGGCTGGAAGCAAAATAGCAGCACGTGGAACGGCATGGGAGATATACTACGATCAACCACTTACTAAATCTTTAAAATTCAATGCTCGATATACACAAATTAAATATGACTATACTGGAAGTAATGCATTTTTTGGAGATGATGGAGTAGCTTATGCTATCAATACACCTTCTGCTACACTTCAAGCAAATGGATTGTACGGGGATCCTGTAATGGAAGCATCAGATT
>JBATTX010000289.1:0-2035 GCA_049670825.1 Arcobacteraceae bacterium
CTCTTAGAATCTGTGTTTTAAGCTCTAGTTGATTGATAAACTCTTCATGAAATGATGTAATAATGATTTGATTGTTTTCAATATCATTGCTTGTGAATTTATTTGTATCTTTGAGATATTTAATATTATCATCTCTATCTTTTAAGAAAGTTCGATATCTTGGCTTGAGTGTTTTCTCTACTAAAGCAACATTGAGTTGTTTTGTCAAAAAGTTATCTCCCACTTTAATTTTGAGACTATTTTTTCTATTAATCAAAATATCGTATGTTAAGTCCATATTATAATTAAAGTTCTCAATAGCATCTAAATCGTACACAACTCCACCACTGTATGACCATCTAACGATAGAAGCCTCTTGCTCAATCTCTACTAAAGAATCCACTTGTCGAGCACTTACTGCAATTTTATTGTGTCGTAAGTGGTATGTAATTGGTTCATCAAATGACAAGTAATCACTAGAGGCGTAAAGCTCAAGATTATTTAACCAAGCAGGTGTTTTGATATGTTCTGTAAAGTTTAAAGAGAATTGATATTCGTCTCCATCATCTGCTTTAAAGTTTGAATCTTTTGAGATGTTAGTTACTAGATGTACATAACCATCAAAATACTCAAAAATATTCTCTTCATTTGCCTCAAGTTCAAAATCTGAATCGATAAGTAGTGAGTAGTTTTTTGACTCATCAAGTTTTTGATTTGGGTCTTTATAGAACTGACCCTCTTCATCAAATATCAAAATATCGTGATTGAAATCAAAAAGTACTATCTCATCTTGATAGTGTACTTTTTTGTTACTATCTTTTATCTCTATTTTTATTTTGTAGTTTTCTGGTTCTTCTACTAAAAGTAAGGTATCTAGCATATAACTATTTGTTGTTTCATCTTTTACTAATTTAGAAAAGATACTACCATCTACATACACATCATAAGTTAGTTCTTGTAGATTTAGGATATAAAAGTCATCACCATTAAGAATAAACTGCAGTTTTTCATCTTCATATTTTACATTTTGTAGAAAAAAATTATTTTCTATCTCATCTTTAGTTATAAATGGTGTGTGTAAAGCTGATTTTGAAGCATTTAAAAGCTCATCAAAATTAAAATCCTTGAACCATACATTGTCTCTTAATAGTTTGATAGATTGTTCTTTTGTAAGTTGGCTTTGAGAATATCTTTGTAAAACTTTCCAACCACTAAAAAAAGTCTGTGAGAAGTTCTCATTTGTTCTATTTGTCAATATTTCTATAATAGAGTTTTTTGATGTTGATGTAAGCCAATAACTTAAATTGCTTAAGTTTTTTAAAATACCCATTTGCAATAAAATAGTATCTGAGGGCTGAGTTGATTGATATCCACTTCGTAGATTAAATCTAGTAACTGCATCGGTTATTGCTTCATTTAAATAAACTGTTGGCTCACTTTGTAGTTCAAAATAATTATCTATAAAAAAAGAATTATTATCCTCTTCGAACTCCATTAAAGCATCAGCTATTCGTACCCATAAACTATTGTATGACAACTCACCTCTTAGTGTTGTTACAAAGCTAAGAAAACATAAACCTAGTGCCTCTTTTGGTGTAACATTTAAATTTACTAACTCTTCTAAGTCTTGATTTTGGATTGTTTCTTCTGTAAAATCTATATGAAATAATGTTTCTTGTATCTGTTCTTTAATATCTGTTATATCTATCTCTATGATTGATCTTTTGTTTTGCGCTAAATTTTCTACTCTATTTATAATCTCAACGAGTGTATTTTGAAACATTATTTTCCTTATGTAGTATCATTTTTTTGGGGAGGGGATTTTATCTATAATTGGCTTCAAAGAAACATTATTTTTTCTAAAATTTTGTTAATTGAGGATATTTTTTAAATTTTATATTTTATTGTAAGTAAAGTTTTTAGTATAAAAAAATAGAGAGTTCATAGGAACTCTCTTATATATGACTATTTAACTGTATCATTTCTAGGATAGATAAATGATATTTTTCTTTGTATTTTTAGATTTTTATTCTCTTTTGCAACAATATTTGCGGTA
>JBATTX010000290.1:0-17939 GCA_049670825.1 Arcobacteraceae bacterium
TCAAAAGAGGATACCGACCATAGTTTTAAAAGTATTAAAATTTTAGAAAAAGTATTAAATCTTCAAAATGGTTTAATTGATGAGGTGGTTGTAGCAACTGGAGATTATGTATACAAAGATGAAGAGGGTTATATCTATTTTGTAAGTAGAAATGATGATATGATAAAAACAAGTGGATATCGTATCAGTCCTTTAGAGATTGAAACAGTTGTGTATAACAATATTCAAGAGATAAAAGAGTGTGCAGTTTTTGGAATAGAAAATGAAAAAATAGAAGAGGAAATCGTTCTTATTTATAGTGGAACGAAAGAACTTCCTAAAAATGAAATCATTTTCGAACTTAAAAAACATCTACCTATTTATATGGTACCAACCATTATTATATTTAGAGCCAATATGCCAATGCTCGCTAAAGACACTACAAAAATCGATAAAGAAATATTAAAAAAAGAGATGCATAAAATTAATTTTTAGTATCTTCTTTTATAAATGAAGAGATACTTTTAAAGTGTCTCTTCAGATTATCAAATCTATGACTTCCACCATTTTCAATTTTTTGTTTTGCATGTGAAAATCTTTTTTTAGCAATTTTATAGTCTAACACCTGATCACCTTTTTGTAACATAATGTAAAAAATTTTTTGATTTAATTTTTTTGGTTTTACTTTGTATTGTGCTAACTGTTTAAGATGTTTATTTTTCCATGAAAAAACGAGCCCATCCTCAGTAATGTTTTTTCCTATATAAGTTTTTGTAGTTTTATAGGGATTTATTGATGGATTAATCAGTACAGTTTTAAGATTGTATTTAGTAGCTAAATATATTGCATAAAATCCACCTAAAGAACTAGCCATGATCGAGGTAATATTTTTTGTTTGGATAATATTCTCAAGATATTTAATTGCATCCTTTGGTTTGATTGGATGCTGGGCTAATATAATATTATTTTGATAATGTTTTTTGAGTAACCTAGAAGTGTATGATGTTTTAGTTGTTCTAAATCCATGAATGTAGAGTATCAATGATAATCCTTATGTGTATAATATATTTAAAGTATCATAACTTTGTAAAAATTACATTGATAAAAAATAACTAAATGACTAAAGTAAAATAACCTTTACTTTATCACCTTTTTCCAAATTCGAATCGTTTTCATCTTGTATTAATAATCCTACATCTCCTAACATATTTGTTAAAATAGCACTTGAACCATTTTTTTTACCTTGAAAGTTGACATGATATGCTCCCTCTTTAAATAATACATTGCATGCTGAAAATGTAGTTTTATTACCTTTTTTAGCAAATGGCTCACTAATAATTGCATCAACGATGTTTAGAGTTTCATTAGAACCTTTATACTTAAATAAAAGTGGTAAAACATATAATAAAAATGTAACAGTACTCGAATATGCAAATCCAGGTAGCCCTATGATAAATTTATTATCTTTTTTTGCAAAAAGAATATGCTGACCTGGTTTGATATTTACCCCTTGAAAAAGCACTTCACATTGAAGTTCTTCTTTGATTACATCTTTTACATAATCATAATCCCCAACACTCACTCCACCAGTAGTGACAACTATATCAGAACTCAATAACGCATTTTGAAGAAGTTTGGTAATAGATGCTTTATCATCTTTTACAACTCCCATTTGAATCACATCAGCGCCATGTTGTTTTGCAATAGCTTCAAGAGTGAGGTGGTTGGAACTTCTGATTTGTGCATCGTTTGTTTGTTGTTCTCCAACATCAAGTATCTCACTTCCTGTACTTGCGATTGCGATTTTTGGTTGAGTGAATACTTCTACTTGTACTTCATTTAAACTAGCCATCACTCCAATATGAGCAAAACCAATGATTGTACCTTTTTTGATAAGTACTTCATCTTTTTGATAATTTTCACCAACATCTCGTACAGCAAATCCTTTTGGTACAGGATTATTGATAATAATTTCATCACCTTCAACAATTACATTTTCAATAGGAATTAAAGTATCACTTCCCTCTGGCATAAGTGAGCCAGTGAATGTTTTGATTGTAGTTTGTTCTAGAACAGTTGATTTTACAATCGATCCAGCAGGATTATTATCAATGATTCTTATTTTACCTAAAGTTTGGTTTTCATATTTGATGGCATATCCATCCATCGCAGATGTTTTAAAAGCAGGCGAATTTTCACTTGCAATTATATCTTTTGCTAAAACTCTATTTAATGTATCTGCTACATAAAGCTTTTGTGTAGAAGATGATTGAATTGATATTTCGTTTAATATATCTAGTGATTGATTATAGTTTATAAATTTTTTCATACAGGATAATAACAAATCAATACTATATTTGCCTTTAATTTAAAATTTTGATTTCATCATTTATATGAAGCGTTCCTTCTTGAATGACTTTTGCAAAAACACCTCTATCGTGTTCGAGTATTTTAGGTGCTTTTTCATCAATAGATTTTATTAGATTGCAAATAGTACACTCTTTTGTTATCTGTAAAATTGCATTATTTATATGTAGGAGTGTTCCCTCTTCTAAGTCATAAGGGTTGAAATTTACTAAAATATTTTCACCTAAATTACCATATTCAAAAGTTATATTTTCAAATGCTAGCAAGTTATATGCCAGCGTTGATGTCAAAAGTACAGAACGATTTATATCTTTATTATAAAACTTATCCCCTATGATACCTTGTGTATCTATGTTAAGGATATCTTTAAACACTCTTTTTTTGCTCTCTTTTTCAGATACGAACAATTGCTCAATAGTACCAATTTTTAATTTATTTTGCATCATAAGACTCATTTATTTTAAATATATTGCTATTATGATAGCATAAGAGATATTAAGAAAATTGAATTGAGGATTTTATGGATAAAAAAAAACAGATGAATTTTAATTTAAATAATTTTTTGTTAGCAACTACAGAGATATTAGATACCCATGAAATACAGCAGAAAAATATTTCTAAACATCACTCTTTACGAGTTGCTTTTATATCATTAAAAATTGCAGAAAAGTTAAATTATGAACCAAAAATGATGTTTGATTTGTGTGCATACAGTTTATTTCATAACTATATAAATAGTGAGAATTTAAAGCTTTTAAATATTGAAAACAACCAAAATAGTTTGTCTCAACTTGTTGATATTGTTCATTCATTCGAAGAGAGATATGACTTTGGAGCTGAATCGATTGAAAATAGAAGTAGAATTTTACAAGAGCTACAAAGTTTAGATTATGAATCTAATATCAAAAATATTTTTTTAGATATAGTATCCCCATTAGAGTTTTGGTTGGATTGTCAAAATTCAAATCAGATGCTTCAGTATATTTATTCTAGTTTATATGATTTTACTGTTGTTTTATCATTTGAAGAGATTTTAAAAATAACATCAATGTTTGGGTCTTTGTATGAAGATGTAAATGATTTTGTAAAAAAATGTGAAATTAGCTGTGATTATTTTCACTTTGAACATAAGGATAAAATGACTTTTTTAATTGCTGCTAGCATGAGAGATTTTGGAAAGTTAGCAATTAGTAAAGAGTTAATAATGAAAAAAGATATTTTAATTTTACCTGAATATGAAATAATAAAATCTAATATTTATTATAATAAAAATGCATTAAAGCAAATTTATGGCTTTGAGGATATCACTAAATGGGCCACACGACATCAAGAAAGATTAGATGGACAAGGTTATCCTAGTGCTATTGGGGCAAATCATTTAAGTTTAAAAGATAGATTAATGGGAGTTTTACACATTTATAATGCATTGTTACAAAATAGACCATATCGTAATGCGCTCTCAAATGATAAAATAGTAAACGTATTAGCAGAAAAAGCAAAAAATAATCAAATAGATAAAGCACTTGTAGAAGAAATAAAAATTATTTTTCAGATTTAGTTTTTGAAGCAAATAGAATAATTAAAAAGTGTTACTTTTATACTCGAAGAATAAATGAAATTTCATGCTATGTTCATGCTACACAAAAATACGTGATTACGATGACTAAAGGCTTTGTGAGTTAAATTATACTCAATTAATTTACTATATATTATTTAGTTATATTAATAATAATTTCAATTTATGTGTATGTTGTTTAATCTAAATGAAATAACTTGACTATTGAAAGTTTATTAGGTTATAATTTGTATACCTTGGTACTTATATACCAAAATTTACAAGGAGAACAAATGGGCAAAATAAGTAAAAATTCTGAAAATATTGAATCTATTCCACAAAATGTAGAAGCTACATCAAGAAGAGATTTCTTTAGAAAAACAGCTGTGTATTCAGCTAGCCTAGTTGCTGCATCAAGTGTATTATCACCAATTAAAGCAATAGCTGGAGATGATCCTTTAATTACAAATGAGGTTGAATGGGGAACAAAACTTGGGGATAAAGTAACAAAATATCCTTATGGTATCCCTTCACCATATGAACATAATAATGTAAGAAGAAATGACCCATTGTTATCTTCTGGTGATGAATATGCAACAGTTTCAATGTGTCCACTTCATGAATCAGAAGGGATAATTACACCTAATGGATTATTTTTCACAAGAAATCATGGGGGAACTGCACATGTTGACCCGGAACAATTTCGTTTAATGATTCATGGAAAAGTAAAAAAAGATATAGTATTAACATTACAACAACTTAAAAGATATCCAAGTGTAACGAGAACACACTTTATAGAGTGTCCAGCAAATGGATCAACAGACTGGAGAGCACCACAATACAATAACCTTCAATTCTTAAAGGGGATGATGAGTTCTGCTCAATGGACTGGAGTATTATTAAAAACTATTTTAGAAGATATAGGATTAGAGGATGATGCTGTATGGATGCTTGCAGAAGGAAGTGACAATGCTGGAAACCCAAGAACAATTCCAGTTGAAAAAGCTTTAGATGATGCAATGATAGTATGGGGTCAAAATGGTGAAGCATTAAGACCAGAACAAGGGTATCCTGTGCGATTATTAGTTCCAGGATGGGAAGGGAACTTAAATACGAAATGGTTAAAAAGATTAGAGTTTTCTGATAAACCATGGCATTCTAAAGAGGAAACTTCTAAGTATACAATGCTTCAAAAATCAGGAAAAGCAATACGATATTTCTGGATTAATGAAGTAAATTCTGTTATTACTTCTCCTTGTCCTGAAAAACCTTGGACTGACTTGAAAAAAGGTGATGTAGTAGAAATTGAAGGGATCGCTTGGTCTGGACAAGGAACAATAAAACATGTTGATATAACATTAGATGGTGGAGACAATTGGGTTGAAGCTAGTTTAAAAGGTTTAGTACTACCTAAATCATGGACAAGATTTAGTTATATTATTAAATGGGATGGGAAACCATTGTTATTATCTAGCCGTGCAGTTGATGACACAAATAATGTTCAACCAACAATTGATCAAGAAACTTCAGCCGTGGGAGTTGAATCTGTATATCACAGAAATGCTAACGTAACATGGGAAATCACTGACAAAGGAGAAGTATATAATGTTCACATTCGAAAACATCATGCTTAAAAAAACATTTATTGGTCTTAGTTTATCAGCAACTGCGTTACTATTTTCTGGCTGTACAACAGAAACTACAACTGCAACAAAAACTGCAGTTGATGGTGGTATGAAGTATGAAGTAAAAGATGGTAAATATACTTCTTATCATGTGAATACACAAGATGTAGGAAAATATAATAAAGGTAGGTTAGCTACTCCAACAGAAATTAGTGCATGGGATAGAGATACACGTCCTGATGGTACAGGTTTACCTATGTATGAAACAAAAAATGGAAAACCAGTACTTGATGAAAATGGCGAAAAAATTATTGCAGAAGGTACAGTTGGTTTAGGAAATGAACTTTTCGATGCCCAATGTGCTATGTGTCATGGTGATTTTGGTGCAGGTGGAGTTGGTGGTTATCCTGCTCTTTCAGGTGGTGATATAAAATCATTAAGTAATCAACTCCAAAATCCTGCAGATGAAGTTCCTAATCAAACTCCACCTTCAAGAAGAATAGGAAGTTATTGGCCATATGCAAGTACGCTATTTTGGTACATCCAAGATTCAATGCCTTTTCCACATCCAAAAAGTTTGAGTAATAGTGAAACATATGCAATCGCTGCATACTTGTTAATGGAAAATGGAATTAAGGTGAATGGTGAAGAGATGGATGAAGATTTTGTTATGAATAAAGAGCAATTTCTAAAAATAAAAATGCCTAATGAAAATGGATTTTACCCAATTGTAGATACACCAGAAGATCCTAAAAAAGGTGTTCAAAATATCACTAATTTTTTAGGTGATGCTAAAAATTATGGTACAGGGACAAGATGTATGAGTGACTGTATTAAAGGTGAAGTGCCATTATTACGTATTAAAAATGAGTTAAATAATTTTAATCCTCCTGCATCTACAAAAAGAGATTTACCTGTTACTGAGGAAGCTACTACAGTTCAACCTGGTCAACTAGCTTATGAAAATACTTGTAGTGCTTGTCATTCAAATGCAGCAATTGGAGCACCAGTTGTTGGAGATAAAGATGCGTGGGCACAAGTAACAGCTAAAGGTTTAGATAAAGTTTATCATAATGCAATCAATGGTATAAATAGTATGCCTCCAAAAGGTGGGAATATGGATTTATCAGATAATGAGATGAAAGAGATCATAAACTATATGATCAATTCAAGTAAATAAAGGAGAAATGATGAAATTAGTTAAAAGTTTACTAGTAGCATCAGCTATGAGTGGTCTACTTATGACTGCAAGTGTTGCTGATGATGCATTAATTGCTAAAGGTGAAAAGATTTTTAATACAAAAAACCTTGGTAACTGTCTTGCATGTCATGCTATAACAGGAAAAAAAGTAAAAGATCCAGGAAGTTTTGGACCAGATCTTGCTACTGTATCTGATTACCCAGATGAACTATTATATGATTTAATATATGATGTTTATTCTGCTAAAGGTTTACAAATTTCACCAATGCCAGCATTTGGTAAAAATGGTTGGCTTGATGATTCAGAAATAAAAGCAGTAGTTGCTTATTTAAAAAGTAAATAATTTATAAAAGGATAAAAGATGAATAGAAGAAAATTTTTAGGATTAGGATTAGGATTAGGAGCTGCTGCTGTGATGTTACCATCAACTCTTAGTGCGGTAAATTTTAGAGAGACTAATAAAGGTGCTTTTGAAGGACCAAATAGTAAAACAGTTGAAAATTCAATGAAAGAATTATTTGGAACATCAACAACTACAGTTGGTAAAGTAACGTTAAAAGCTCCAGATATCGCTGAAAATGGTGCTGTTGTGCCTTTACAAGTATCATCAAAATTAGCGGGTAAAACAGTTGCAATTTTTCAAGATGCAAACCCTGAGTCTTTAGTAGCTGTATTTACAGTACCTGCAAATGGAATTATTGATTATAAAGTAAGAATTAAATTAGCAAAATCAGGAACAGTAACTGCTGTAGTTCAAGATGGAACAACTTTATTTTCAGCAAGTAAAATGGTTAAAGTAACAGCCGGTGGTTGTGGAGGTTGATTTAACAACCACAACAATACATTAAAATAAAAATAGAAAATATAAAAGGAATTTACAATGGCAAAAAATACTAGAATCAAAGCAAAAGAAAAAAAAGGTGTTACAACAGTAAAAGCATTAGCAAAACATGCTATGTTAAGTTATGCTGAAGCAAAAACTAAAAAGAAAGAAGCTAATTTTATTACATCAATGGTTGCAAAAGTAGATGGTGAAGTAGTATTTGAAGTATCTACAAGTCAGTTTTTATCAAAAGATCCATTTATCCAATTCTCGTTTAAAGGTGCAAACAAAGGTAAAATGTTAGAGTTTACTTGGGTTGATTTAAAAGGTAATACACAAACAGATAAAGAGAAAATTAAATAATCACTCAATACGATTATAAAACAAATAACTAAGGAGAAAATATGTTATTAAATGTTGTAAAAAGTACTGTTTTAGTTGCTTTAACTTCTTGTGTACTAAATGCAGGCGAGTTCAACGCGCAAGCAGAAAAAGATAGAATAGCTTTAGTAGATTATACAATTGCTAAATTTAAAGATGCAGATAAAAATAGAGATAAATTTTTCCCTTACTCTACTGATTCAGAATTAAAAACAAATATCAAAAAAGGTGTTACATTTGATGAATTAAGAATGGGAAATTATGCATTTTCTATTCAAGGGCAATATTCATATAATGAAATCAATGAGATGCCACCTTATGATGAGTTAGTAGATCAAGGTGCAGATATTTATAATAATAATGAAGCATTACAAAAATGTTTTCCAGATGTAACAATTGGTGGAAATTATCCTTATTTTGATGAAAAACGAAAAGAGGTTGTAAGTTTAACTGGTGCAATTAATGAATGTCTTACAAATGCTGGTCAAAAAGCATGGAATGAGAAAAAAGGTGATATGGCACTTTTTGAAGCATATATAGCTTCTGAAACAAAAAATGCAGAAAAGAAAGTAGATATCAAAATTTCTAGTGCAGATGCAGCTGCTGCATACGAACGAGGAAAAGAGTACTACTATACTCAAAGAGGTTATTTAAAACTTTCTTGTGCTACATGTCATGTTCAAGGTGCAGGAAAAAGAGTAAGAAACGAAAGTTTATCTCAATTACCAGGTCAAATTACTCATTTCCCAGTTTACAGATTAAAATGGGGAAATCTAGGAACTCTTGAAAGAAGAATGGAAGGTTGTATTAAAGACCAGGGTCAAGTACCACCTAAAACAAACAGTAAAGAGATGAAAGAGTTACTTTATTTCATGGCATATATGTCAAATGAGATGAGTGTTGACGGTCCAGACGTAAGAAAATAAGGAGTGAATATTATGAAAAAAATTTATAGCGTAGTAGCAGCAACTGGTTTAGCAATAGCTTTATCTGGATGTGGAAATAATGCATCAACTCCATCAACTATGGATAAGCAATCAGAAAAAACACTTTGTGATGTAAAAGCAAATGGTATTGAAGCAGTTTTAGATATGGCTGTAAAACATAATGCAATTGCAAAAGAGCATGGTGTAGAGTTTAAAAGATTAGGTATGACAAATACACAATATATTGATGCAACACAGAAAGCATTAAAAGCTGGTGAAAAAGAGATAGTTCTTTTAGATGCAAAAGGTAAACCTACAAAAAATAGTGTAACTGTAGAATATGCAGCTCAAAGAGCATGTAAATTTGCAATAAGTGCACTTACTCAAGAAGCAGAAGGAAAATCTACTTGGAGAGCCGCTGTTCCAGGTGATGGATTTCAGTACTAATAAAATCGATTAGGTAATTAAGTCAAGATTTTTTCTTGGCTTTTTATAATAGTATATTTAAAATATACAATATCAATGAATTTAAAGGATTAAAAATGAAAATGTTTAAAAAGTTATTAATCGCATCTAGTATTTTAGGTGTATGTGCTACAGGAAGTTATGCAGGTCAAGTAATGATTTCAAAAGGTGTTAAATCTATTGATATGGATTTAAATGGTGAAAAATTTACTATTATGAGAAACCAAACTCCTGGAAATAAAATATCAGCTTTATATGATACAACAGATAGAGGAAAACCGCAACCAATTAGTTTAGCGCAAGGGTTAGACACAGTTGGAGAATTAGAGTTTATTGATTATATGAAAAAAGCACAAACTGATAAAACAATTGTAATCGTAGATACAAGAACTCCAGGTTGGTATGGAAAATTAAGAGTGCCAGGTGCTATAAATATTCCATATACAAATTTTGAAACAAAAGAGGGTGCAATTGACAGTATGGAAGATGATTTAGGTGTAGTTGTAAAGGATAATGGAAAATTAGATTTTACAAATGCAAAAACAATCGTAGCTTACTGTAATGGGTACTGGTGTGGACAAACTCCAGCAATGGTAAAAAATGAACAATATTCATTACTAAATATGGGATATCCAGCATCAAAAATTAAGTACTACCGAGGTGGTATGCAAGCTTGGACTTCTTTAGGATTTACAGTAGTTGGATCAGGTAAATAGAACAAATTATAAATAGGAAAAATCATGAGTAAAATGGGAAGAAGAGAATTCGTATATATGATGGCAATGCTAGGGGCTGCTCCTGTATTTGCTAATTCACATACAAGAATGGTAGAATCAGGAAAAGCTGATGATTACTATAAACTAAAAAGCTTTGGTAATGTAAGACTAATGCATATGACAGATTCTCATGCACAGCTTTTACCTGTATACTTTAGAGAGCCAAGTGTAAACTTAGGATTTCATTCGAGTTTTGGGAAAATGCCACATATTGTAGGAGATAAACTTCTTGACCATTATGGTATAAAAGGTGATAAAAGATTAGAATATGCATTTTCATGTGTGAATTTTGAAAAACATGCTGAAGTTATGGGTAGAGTTGGTGGATTTGCACAACTAAAGACAGTTATAGATTATTTGAAAAATAATTTTGGAGCGGAAAAAACTTTATTACTTGATGGTGGAGATACTTGGCAAGGAAGCTGGACATCTTTACAAACAAGAGGTAAAGATATGGTTGGTGCTATGAATAAACTTGGCGTTGATGTTGCAGTTGGGCATTGGGAGTTTACATATACAGCAAAAGAAGTTTTGGAAAATGTAAAACTTTTAGATGCAGAGTTTTTAGCACAAAACATCACAGTAAAAGAAGACTCTATGATGAAGGGTGTTGAAGCATACGATGAAGATACAGGTCATGCTTTTAAGCCATACACAATCAAAGAGATGAATGGAAATAGAATTGCTATTATTGGGCAAGCATTTCCATATACAACTATTGCAAATCCTCAAAGAAACATTCCTGATTGGTCTTTTGGAATTAGAGAAGATAGTATGCAAGATTTAGTTGATCAGATTAGAGAAGAAGAAAAACCAGATGCAGTAATTGTTCTTTCACATAATGGATTTGATGTAGATAAAAAAATGGCAGAAGTTTGTACTGGAATTGATTTTATTATGGGTGGACACACTCATGATGGTGTACCAGAAGCGGTGCCTGTTTCAAACGAAAATGGTACAACATATGTTTGTAATGCAGGTTCAAATGGAAAATTTTTAAATGTTCTTGACTTGGAGTGTAAAAATGGAAAAGTTGTTGATCATAGATTTACATTACTTCCTATTTTTTCTGATTTAGTTCCAGAAGATCCTGAGATGAAAAAATACATTGATAGTGTGCGAAAACCGTATTTAACTGATTTAAATAGAGTATTAGCTACTACTGATGAAACACTTTTTAGAAGAGGTAATTTTAATGGTTCTTGGGATCAAATTATTTGTGATAGTTTGATGGATATTAAAGGTGCTGATATATCATTGTCTCCAGGTTTTAGATGGGGAACAACAGTTATGCCAGGTCAAGCTATCACTTTTGATGATTTAGCTACTCAAACAGCATTAACATATCCAGAAACGTATGTAAGTGAATTTACTGGTGCTCAAATACATGCAACTTTAGAAGATGTTGCCGACAACTTATTTAATAAAGATCCATTTAGACAATCAGGTGGAGATATGGTAAGAACTGGTGGAATCTCATATCGAATAAATGCCATGGAGGTTATGGGTAAGAGAATTACAAATATCGTTTTAACAAAAAATGGTAAACCACTTGAAGCAAACAAAAAATATAAAGTTGCTGGTTGGTCTACCGTAAATGCAATCTCTGCTGGAAAACCAATTTGGGAAGTAACTGAAGAGTACTTGAAAAATATGAAACATATTAGTAATCTTAAAGTTGACACACCAGATATGGTTGGAGTAAAAGGAAATCCTGGGATTGATAATAGGTATAATAAATATCAATACACACCAGTAAAAAGAGGCTAGATTATCTAGCCTTTTTTTATGTTTATAAACAAAACCAAAAAGGATCTATAATGAAAAAAAACGTTTTAAAATTTGCAGTTTCATCAATAGTTTTAGGATTATTGACAAGTAATATTTACGCATCGAATTTAGTGAATGAACAGCAGTGTGAAGAAAATGGTGAAGAGTATATATTTGCAGGTAACGAATGTATTCAATACTATGTATCTGAGGGAGATAAAGAATCTGAGATAAATATAGTAGTTCATGGAACTTGGAAAGAGGGAACTAACACACTTGCAAGATATAGTCCATTTGCTGAAACCTTAGCGCTTTCTACAGATGTTACAACAATTGCAGTAGCACTTCCTGGATACTCTGATTCTTCAACAAATAATTTTAAAGCCTTAAGTCATGAAGGTGTTGAAAATTTAGCTGCACAAAAAGGATATATATCTTTTTTATCAGATTTAGTTACGAAATTAAAAGAAAAATTTGAAGCTACAAAAGTAAATTATATTGGTCATTCAGCTGGTGCTATGATGGGTGCTACATTAACTGGTTATTCTCCTGGACTTCTCAATACGCTTACATCTGCTGGTGGAAGATATAATATTCATGAAAAGAATTCGAATAAAGATTTAGTATCATTAATTGATTATATTGATAATGTAGATAAAACTACGAAGTTTTTAGTAGTGTATGGTACAAAAGATACAATTTCTGAACCATCAGTATCAAAAGATTTTTATAAAGCATTACAAGCTAAAAATTTAAATGCAACTTTGGTTGAAGTAAAAGATGCGCCACATTTGGATCTGGATATGACATCAACTTCTGTTAATGCCATAGTTGATATGTTAGATAAAGAATAGACTTATTCTTTATCTTTTTGTTCCGAATATTCAAAGAAACTCATATTTTCAAAAGATTTTGTTTTCATATAATTTAAGATTTGTTGAAATTTTTCAACAGAACGAAATCCTCTTGCTTTGTAACTTATTTCATCTTCATCATTTAAAAAGACTACTGTTGGAAAGAAGTTCACATCTAAGGAGTTGGCAAAATCTTTTGAGTCATATTGTTTATTTTTAAATAATATAGTCTTTTGATCATCAATGTTAATATCAATAAAAATAAAATACTTTTTTATATTCTCTTTAATGTACTTATCTTGTAATGTTTGTTTATCCATTCTATTACAATACCCACAATTATTCATATGAAAAAATACCATTATTTGTTTATCATTTTTCGCTATTTTATCAAAATTAATATTTTGTTCAGTAGCAAGAGCATTTGAAAATAATACAGCCATTGAAAGAAATATAAATAAAATATTCTTTTTCATTGTCTTTCCTTATTAATATGGTGTTACTTCAAAATAACCATCAACTTGACGTTCAAGTACTTCAGCAATTCCAGCTTGAACATATAATAAATCATCAAGTAGATCATCTTTGGTCCAATGCATACTATCCATAGTATTTTTACAAGCGATAAATTCTACTTCATAGTCCATAAGTGATGAAATTCTTGAGAGAGTGTGTTTATCATAATCTTTACGTAAAACTCGTACCCCTTTACCATATGCAACAACAGCAATTCTAATCCCTTCTGATGGATATTCTTTTAAAACATTGTAAATAGTTCCAAGAGTTGCATTGACTGTTTTTTCATCTGAAACATTTAATTTAATAACCCATTTTCGCGGATTTTCAAATGATGGTTGAGGATTGCTAAAACTCATTTGAGCGTATGACAAAACCGATAAACAAAGTATTAGAAGTAATTTTTTCATTTTCTACCTTTTGTGTAAATTTATTAGTGTATTTATTATATAACAGATAATATAAAAGCAGTATGATAAAGTTTAAATATTATTTGATATAATACAAACAATTAAAACCAAGTAAGGAAAAACATGAAAAAATTATTTTTAATCATAGGTGCACCAGGAAGTGGTAAAACAACAGATGCAGAATTAATCGCTGCTAAACATGAGGATATTACTCACTATAGTACAGGTGATATGTTCAGAGCTGAAGTTTCTACTGGAAGTGAACTTGGTAAAACAATAGATGCTTATGTTAGTAAAGGTAATCTAGTACCAATTGATATCGTTATCAAAACTATTGTAACTGCAATCAAAAATGCACCAACACCTACTGTTGTAATTGATGGATACCCAAGAAGTGGTGAGCAAATGCTAGAGTTAGATAAATATTTAGAAACAGAATCAGATGTAGAACTTGTAAATGTTATTGAAGTTGAAGTATCAGAAGAAGTTGCGTGTGATAGAGTACTAGGAAGAGCAAGAGGAGCTGATGATAATGTTGATGTATTCAACAATAGAATGAAAGTTTATACAGAGCCATTAGCTGAGATTCAAGCTTTCTATGAAGCTAAAAATTTAATTACTAAAATAAATGGTGAAAGATCAATCGAAGAGATTGTAGATGAGATGGACGCATTTATTCAAAGTAAACTGTAAATGAATTTTTATTCGGTAATTATCGGAACTGAATTATTAAATGGGCGTCGTCTAGATGCCCATTTTTCATTTCTGAACAAAGAACTTTTAAAAAGAGGTTGGGAACAAAAAGCAAGTTTTGTTATTAAAGATGAACCACCTTTTATAGAAGATGTGTTTCGTTTGATTAAAAATGATCCTGATGCTGTTATGTTTAGTTTTGGAGGAATTGGCTCTACTCCTGATGACTATACACGAGTTTGTGCTGCAAATGTATTTACCAATGGAAATATGGAGCAAAACAAAATCGCTGAACAATGTATTATTGAACAGTTCAAAGATGAAGCGTATCCTCACCGTATCCATATGGCAAATTTACCAACTGATGCAAAACTTCTTAAAAATGTTGTAAATAATGTTCCTGGATTTGCTTTAGAAGATAGATATTTTTTTACTCCTGGGTTTCCATCTATGTCACAAAGTATGGTTATAGAAGCTTTAGATACTTACTATCCTAAAAATAAAGAAAAATATAGATATTTTTTAAAAGCTGATTGTAGTGAAAATGATCTCATTGATATTATGAAGCAGATACCTCAGGAGATAGATTTTTCATCTTTACCTCAAATAAAAGATGGAAAACGCTCAGTTGTAATTTCTGTTGGTTCATACGATGAAAGTGAAGCAAAAAAGTACTTTTCTTTATTTGAAGAATTATTAGTAAAAACAAACATCGCATTTACTTTAGACGATCAATAGTTTTTTTTATAGAACTAAAAAAGGGGAAGATAAAAATCTTCCCCTTTTCTATTATGAATTTTAATTATTTTTTAGATAAATCTTCTAAAGTAATTTTTGTTCTTTTAGCAACACTTGCTCTAATAGCTGTTCTTCTAGCTTCAGGCAATGCAATAAGACCAATTTCACCTAAGATTCCTGATGAACCAATCATATCTTCTGACATAAACATATCTACATATTTATTCATTGCAGGTACTTCTTTAGCATGTGAATTTTTTGTGTAGAAGAATAAACTTCTTGAAATTGGATATTTCCCACTTGAAATTGTATCTGGTGTTGGTACAATACCATTTACTTTTGCACCTTGTACTTTATCGTCATTTTCCATTAAGAAAGAGTAACCAAAAATACCAAATGCTTCTTTATTTTTATTTAATTTTGAAACGATCAAGTTGTCATTTTCACCACTTGGAACATATACACCATCAGTTCTGATTTTATGGTATTTTTTATATGCTTTATTTTTAACTTTGTCTGCATGGTATAAAGAAGTATATGCTTCCATTTTTTTAGTTTGACCTTTTAAAATCATATCTTCAAAAGCATCTCTTGTACCTGATGATTTTGGAGGACCATAGATGATGATTTCTCTATCTGGTAATGTTGAATCAATTTCAGACCATCTTTTGTATGGGTTAGCCATTAATGATTTTCCATCTTTTGTTGGAACTTCAGCAGCAACTGCTAATAATAATTGTTTTTTAGTTACAGAGAATGGAGTGTTTGATTTTGCTTGTGCAAATGCAATACCATCAAATCCAATAACTGCTTCAGTGATATCAGTTACACCATTTTTTTCACATAGTTCAAACTCTTTTGCTTTCATTCTTCTTGAAGCGTTTGTGATATCTGGAGTATTCATACCATTTCCAGCACAAAATAATTTCATTCCACCACCTGAACCAGTTGATTCAACTACTGGAGTAGGGTATTTTGAAGTAGCTCCTAATTCTTCAGCAACTGCTGATGAAAATGGATATACTGTTGATGATCCAACGATTTTAATTTGATCTCTAGCACTTAAGCTTACTGTTAATGCAGATGCAGCAAAAAGTGCAATAGCTGTTTTTTTCATAGTCATTTTATAACTTCCTTTTTTTATTTTGAAGAAGTATAGAATATATAAATTACAGTTTGGTTACACTTTTAAAAATTAAAACAAGATATTTTTATGTTTTAAATGTTCTGTTTGTAGTTCCATATTCATCTCAGCTTTTGGGATATTTGAAGTAGGAGTAAATACTTCCTCTTTTCCATTGAAGTTTTGAGTGAACACATCTTTTGGTTGTACAAAATTACGCTGTATTTCTGGGTGAAGCTTTAGCCAATGTCTATAAAAATATGCAAAGGCAGGCGCTGCTGTTCGCCCACCTGTTTCTCTTCGTCCCATTGGTTTATTATCATCATTTCCATACCATACTACGGTTTGTAAAGTAGGTGAGTATCCACAAAACCAAGCATCAACGTTATTATTTGTGGTTCCAGTTTTTCCAACAATTTCGATATCTTTTACCCTTGCATTTCTACCTGTTCCTGTTTGAACTACATCTTTTAATATTGAGGTCATCAAGTATGTTTGAGATGGAGACATAACATAGTTTTCCTCTTTTTCAAAAATAATTTTTTGTCCATATCTATTGGTTAAACTCCCTATTAAATATGGTTTAACCATAATTCCATGATTTGAAAATAGGGTGTATTTTTCACTCAAATCAAGTGGTGAGATTCCAAAACTTCCTAGAGTAATTGATAAATCAAATGGAATATTTTCAAAACCATAACGCTCTAGTTCTTTATGTAAAATATCAATTCCAATATCAGTCACAAGGTTAATAGTTGCAAGGTTTCGTGAGTGAACTAATGCATACCTAAATGTAACAAGTCCCTTAAAGTTTTTTTCATAGTTCTTTGGCTGCCAAAGTTTCTCTTCATTGTTAGCGGAGTTATATTTATATGTTCGCGAAATATCTACTATATTACTAGCAGTTGAATATCCTAAATTCAATGCAACTTGGTATAAAAATGGTTTGATAGAACTTCCTGGCTGTCTGATACTTTGTCGAGCTCTATTAAATGATGATGTTTTATAATCAATACCACCAACCATAGAAAGTATAGCTCCAGTATCATTTTCCAATACAATGATTGCACCATTTAATGTTTTTGTTGTACTTTCATTTGTATCGATATTTTTGTCTCTTCTTAAGATTCTATCATATCCATATTGTAAAGCATCCCGTGCAATTTTTTGTGCTTCTAAATCGATAGTAAGTTCAATTTTATATCCACCTGTTTTTAAATCTTCAACATCATCTTTTAAATCACTAATTGCTGTATCTATGATATAAGGCACTTTGTTTTTAGATAAGGTATCATCATAAACAACAGGGATGTAGTTTATTGATTCATTATATTCTGCTTGATTGATCCATCCAAGTGTTTTAAGTCTTTTGATAACTTGATTTGCACGAATAAGAGAATATTTTAGATTTTTTGTAGGATCATAAAAACTAGGAGCTCTAGGTAATCCAACTAACATAGAGATCTCTTTGAGGTTTAACTGATCTAACTCTTTATGAAAATACCCAAGAGCTGCTGTTTTGATACCGTAATATCCATGTCCAAAATAAACTTGATTGAGGTATCGTTCTAAAATCTCTTCTTTTGTAAGAAGTGATTCAAGTCGTAAAGAGAGTAATACCTCTTTAATCTTTCGAATCAGTTTTTTATCTCTGGTTAAAATCATTGTTTTAACGAGCTGTTGCGTAAGGGTACTTGCACCTTCTACTAATGCCATCGCTTTAATATCTTTAATAAT
>JBATTX010000291.1:0-4312 GCA_049670825.1 Arcobacteraceae bacterium
CCTGCAATTGTTCCATCTTTTTCAAATACAACTGCTGTGTTATGATAAAGTCCTGCAGTTCTTTTTTCAAAAAGTGAAGTAACTAATACTATCTTATTTTCTTTTGCAATGTTTGACCAAAATAAAATATCATCTTCCCATGAATTTGCCAGATCAAATACATCTACATTTTCATTTTGACAAAAATAGTGTGTCTGGTGTAACTCTTGGAGGACAACTAAATCAGCACCTTCTTTTGAAGCTTCCTTGATTTTTAAAACTGTTTGCTGTACAGTTTCCTCTTTTGAACCATAATACTTTTGTTGAATAAGAGCAGTTTTCATTCTAAAATCCTTCTATATTTTTGGATATTGCATTGTTACACAATGTAAACTTCCATGTTGCCGTATAAGTGTTTGACAATCAATACCAATAACATCTCTATTTGGAAATAAAGCTTTAAATATATCTAAAGCCTTTTGGTCATTTTTATCATCATAAGTTGGAACTAATACAGCACCATTTATAATCAAAAAGTTTGCATAAGTTGCAGGTAATCTTTCATCTTCATCATATTTAGCTTCTATCCACGGAAGTGCAACTAAATTAAAAGGTTTTCCATCTAATTGTCTAAATCCAAAGAGTTCTTTCTCCATATTTTGTAATGCTTCAAAATGTACATCATTTTGATCATCACAACTTTGATATACAATTGTATCTGCAGTTGCAAATCTTGCAAGCGTATCTATATGACTATCTGTATCATCACCTTCTAAATAACCATTATTTAGCCACAATACTTTTGAAGCACCAAAATACTCTAAAAGTCTTTTTTCTATAGCCTTTTGCGACAGTAATGGATTTCTATTTTTTTCCATAAGACACTCTTTTGTAGTAAGAATAATCCCTTCCCCATTGCTCTCAATTGCTCCGCCTTCTAATACAAAAGAGATAGAATTATGTGAATATGCATTTAAAAGACCTTTAAATTTTAGTTGTTTTGTAATCTGATCATCTAATTTATATGCAAATTTTTTACCCCAAGCATTATATTTAAAATCTAAAACAATAGCTTTGTCATTTTGTTTGACAGTAATTCCACCAAAATCTCTTGACCAAGTATCATCGCTATTAATTTTTACAAAAGTTAAATTTTTTTTATTTTCAAATAATGATTTAACATAAGTAATATTTGTTGCAACTATAAGGCATTTTTGATATTTTGCAATTGCTTTTGCAATTGTAACAAATGTAGTAATTGCATCTTCTAAATACTCTTTCCAATCTGTATTTTCATGAGGAAATACTAATTGTACAAACTCTTGCTCTTCCCATTCCGCGGGTAAATATAAATTATTTTTCTTCATCTGGATTTAAAAATGTTCCTTTAATTACTGGTGTTGTTACTTTTTTTTCAATTTTTGGTTTATCTTTATTTTTAATTTTTTCATTTGCCTCTTTCATAACTGCTTCAAATCGTGCTCTTTTTGCTTCAAGTTTACGTTGGATGTAGCTATTTGTATATTTTCTTTGTTTATGTGGTTCTGCTTTCATTACAGTTTTAAGCCTGTTTAATTTTGAAATTGTAGCAAATAGATCTCTTTTGTCTTGTACATTAAATAGATAAATTTCATTATTAATTTTATCTATAAATTCTAGTTCAAAATCACTTAAAATAGTAAATACTGCACCAATACTGTTAAACCGTACTTCTATTGTTTTATCAAAAGTATAAATACTACCATTTTTATTTACATAATATTCTTCACTATCTTTAGCTTTATGAATATTAGCTCTATTAAAATATTTATAATAACAAACTGTATCTACCTTATTAAAATAGCACTCTTTTGAAAATGAAAAAGAAAATAGTAAAATTACAGTCATAATACTTTTCATAATTTAGACACCTCTTTGATTATTCCAAACTCTAATATGTAGTCTATCAGAATATTTATACCCTTTTTCTAAAGCAAGTTCAATTACACTTAAACTATTTTTATCAATAATCTTAGATGTATCACCAAGTGGCATAAGATAAACTTCACATTTTGGAATTTGTTTTAAAATTGCGTCAATCTCTTGTGTTGCATTTTCAATAAAATTTTTATCGATAACAAACTTTAAATAACTCTCTTTTGAACCATTAATAATGTTTTGTAAAGTTTGTACATTAATCCTTTTAGAAAGTTTTTCACCACTATTGCTCAGTTTTACACTCATTGAGAACATCAACTTTTGATGCCAAGTATCGTTAAGCTCAATATCTATAGAAGCATTTGTTTCAATAGTTACTAAAAAATCATTTTCAACATAATGTTGTAAAAAATTTTGAAACTCGTTATCTTTCCAGTATAAAAGTGGCTCTCCACCTGTTATTACTAAATCAACTTTATAAGATGGCAATATCTTTGCAACTTCAAAAATCAACTCTTCACTTGTTTTATATTTTTTCCACTCATCACGAAAAGCACTATCAGAAGCATAAAAACTATCACAACTGCATTTTTTAATACCACTTGGGGTTTCATATTCCACTTCAAAACCTGGGCATTGCATATTACATTTTCCAAATCTTACAAAAACTGATGGATTACCAGTGCATTTTCCTTCCCCTTGAATAGTGGGTCCAAAAATTTCATTGATCTCTAACATTTAGTTTTTATCTTTCTATGAGTAAACAACACTTCTACTTTTTGGTGTTTCAAAATATTCTAAATGTGAAACTTTAATATCAATTTCAGACATTTTTTCTTGCACAATATTTAAAAGCCAAGCAGAAAGGTTTTCACTTGTAGGTACAAAATCTACAATAATAAAACCTTCGTACATCTCTTTTATATGAATCTCTTCATCTTTAACAATTGATAAGTCTGGTACTTTATAGTTTTCATCAGCTTCTATTAAATTTATTTTATCTTTATAGTGTGGTAAAAGAGTTGGAAATAGAGGATCATGAATATCTATAATAAATTTATGATCAATTGTCTCATCTAAAAATTTCTTAAACCAATTAAGATGTTTAAAATCTGTTACCATCCCATTTTGAAGCTTTGAACTCTCCATATGCACCAACACTTTTCCTTGATGACCATGAAGATGACGACACATCAAACATCCATCAAGTGAAAATTCTGTATTTAACTCTTGAGACCAAACTCTATGCCCATAACAGAAATCAAACTGTTTAGATATTTGCCATTTCATATAAATATTTCCTACTTATATTCTATGTGGCTCTATTTTCTCTTTTGAAAAAACTGCCTCTATTGCTGCTGGAATAACTAATCGTAATTTTCCAAAACTTGTTGGTTTGAAAAATCTTGTATATTCAAAACTATCTGCTTCATCTTTTACTCTATCATATACAAAACCTATCTCTTTACCTGATTTTTTTGCCCACTGAGCGATATTTGAAGCGTATAATGAGATCTCATTATGGTGTCTATCAAATTTATGCCCCCATGCAAAAAAGATAAATTTTCCATTGTAGCTAATATTTTTCGCATCATGAAAATTGTCATTTTTTGCAAATACTGTAAGCTGATTTGTTTGAAGTTTCCCAAGGTCCATATCAAACACTTCAAGTACTGAAGTTGGTTCAATATTCTCTTTGTTATAATTAAAAAGGTACTTTATTTCGATGAGTTGTCCTCTATATCTTCTAAAATTTCGTCCTAAAACTCTTACTTCACTTTCAACATGTACTTCGTAAAATTTATCATCAAATCTAAAACCTTGATTGATTAGTTTTTCATTTACTTTCAAATCAAGTGGTGCAGTGCATGGATTGTATAAAAATACTGTACCTGCAACATTTTTATTTTTCTTTTTTAATAAAAGATTTAATTCATCAACACCAATCTCTATATCTTCATTATTATCATCTTTTAAAGGTATATATAAATAACTTTTTACAAGATACTCTAAATCGTGAACCTCTTTAAATTTTCCAAAAACTTGCATTAAACTAACTTTCCTAACTGTTCACCAGCTAATAGGTGAAAATGGATATGTTTCACCTCTTGATTTCCATGTTGTCCAATATTTGTTATAAGTCTATACCCGTCACTTTTTACACCTAAAGTTAAAGCTACTTCTTGAATAAATGTTGTCATCTCAGACATAATATTTGGTGTCATCTCGTTAAAAGATTGAATATGAACTTTTGGAATGATAAGAACATGAATTTTTGCTTGAGGATTAATATCTTCAAAAGCTAAAAAATTGTCATTTTCTAAGATTGTTTTATTTGGTATTTCACCATCTATTATTTTACAAAATATACACATATATTTTTTCCTTACTAATTTATACTTATAAGTATAGCTAA
>JBATTX010000292.1:0-6093 GCA_049670825.1 Arcobacteraceae bacterium
GTAAAAACCTTATTTGGTATTGTAAGTCTTCGTTGTATACAAAATAAAATATCATCTTCATAGAGTCTATTTGTATTAAAAATCTTTTCTAAATATGTAGGCATAAAATCATCTAATTTTTTTTGCATTTCCACTGAAGCTTTTTTATAAAGCGTCTTCATTAGATCTTTACTTTTTTCATTTTGTGGTATTTTTGAGACTAATTGTTTGATTAACTTCAAATATTTTTCTTCCTCTACCTTTTGATTTGAAGAGTATGCATATACTATTTTTTGTAAGATGTTTAACCATGTAGTATGATTTATACTTTTTGCCTCATCAGAATCTAAAACAAGTTGTAAACTATTTGCACCTAAAAGTGGACACTGTTTATTTACATTAAAGGAGTTTAAAAAACTTGTAAAACTATCTAACTCATAAGCAAAATTAGTAAATACTGGCAAACCCGCTTTTTTTTCTTCTACCATTTTTAAATATTCATTTAAAAAATTCTCTATAGTACTATCACACGCTTTAATGCTTGGAGCTAGTATTAGTTCTAAAAATCGTCCAGAAGTCCCAACTTTTGCATACGATAAAAGATTTAATAATATTTTTTGTTCTTCCTTATCATATATTTTTGATTTGCTAAGATATTTTAAAATAGGAAATGTTCTATCATCCCACGATGGATAGATGATTTGTTTAAGTGTATTTAGTAAAAAAGCTCGATAGTTATCGTCATAGATTTTATATCTATACAATAAATTTATAATCTTTAAATGTGTTTTTACATTTGACTCTCCACTAAATGGTAAAGTAGTAGCTACGGAGATAAATTTTTCTAATTTTTCAGTTGTTGCGATATCTGTCAACATTTTTTCAAGTTGTACACTTGTAGCTTGATTTTGCAGCCCTTGATATTGTTTTTGCAATTTTTCATATATGCTTTGTTCATCAATTGTAACATCAGCTTTCACCCAATAACTTATACCATTCCATTTTTCTGCTATAATTTTTGTTTGAACAAACCCTGAAGCAAAATTTTTCACGCTTAGATTTATCTCTTTATCAAATCTATCATCAACTATTTTTTGCTCTTTTTTAAACTCTGTAGCTATTCCTGTACCTAAGGATTCAATCACCATATTTGTAACTGTTTTGAGTGCTGCTTTTTGCGCACTTTTTTTTGAGTCACTGTCACTTGCCATATATTCATACTCTTTTGTTACGGTTATAGCTTGTAAGTTATATAAAAATAGTGTTAATACAATTAAATATCTCATTTAACACTCCATTGTTTTTCAATACTTGAAGAAAGATTTAAAGGAAGTACTTTTAGTACATATTTTAATTCTTTTTGCAGACTTATAGGAACTGGTCGTCCCACTTTACTATTTTGTACATTTTGTAAATATTTATTCACAAACCCATCCAAAACTACACTATCTTTCATATTGCTAAAAATCGAAACATAATATCTTCTTTGCATATTTTGTGGCATACGTGCTAATAGTTCTAATATGATATTTTGTTCATCTTTATTATACATCTCTGCTTTTGCTAAATATTTGAAAATATATGATACTTTATAATCATCCCAATCTACTTGTGCTGTTTCTAAGGTCTTAAATAAAAAATCTCTATAAACTTTACTATAAAGAGCATAGGTTTGAAATGTGTGTAAAACCAAAATATGTGTATCAATATTTTTTTTACTATCCATTGGAAGTTTGATAGCTTTTAAACTAAGATTATCTATGAGGTCTTGTGTTCGTAGATTATAAAGTCCTATTTTTATCTCATCTCTTAATGATTGCAGATTTTCATCTTCTTTTTTATCCTCTTGAATTTTTACTTGTTTTTGGAATTCACTATTGATTTTTTCCTCATCAATTGTAATTAAAACTTTTATCCAAAATTTTTCACCATCCCATTTTTCATCTAAAATCTCTGTTTTTGTCAGTGCTATAGAAAAAGTTTGCAGGTTTGATTTTATCATATTGTTATATTTATCATTTTTAACTGTTGTTGTTTTTTCAAAAGAGGAGATTATATTTACACCAACTTCTTGAATTAATTGTGTTTTAAGTGCAGTAAGTGCAGCTTTTCTAGCACTTGATTTCGAATCATTTTCACTAGCATTGTACGTATAACTTCTTTCATAACTTTGTGCATACAAACATATACTCAATATGGTTATGAAAAAACTTATTTTTAAAATATTCATTTTTTTCCTTATTTTCATTTTTATCTATTGGGTTTGCAATAATGACAAAACAACTTAGTCATTTAGCTTATGCATAGTTCGAAGCTTAAAGATTTAGATTAAAAGTCTTAAAAAAATAATTTTATAAGAACAATTATATTAGTATGTGCGAAATTTACAAGACAAGGAAACAAATGAAATCATATTTTTCTCTTATTATGCTTTTAGTTATTTTAACAGGTTGTTCAAATAATTTGTCACTAGATAAAGCAGCACCACAAATACAAACAGATAAAACAAAATTACTCACTCTTGCAAATTCTGGCGATATTGAAGCAATGATTCAATTACATACAAACTATCTTTTTCCAGAAACAAAAGAGGGATTTGATTCCTACAATAGATGGTATCCTCTTGTTCTAAAAAATCAAAATTCAGATGATATATTCAAGTTCTCAAAGATTTTTTACAAGTACAAAAAGATGTTTATAAACGCAGATAAAAAATATGAAAATATATTAGAAGCTGCTGTAGATTTAGGAAGTCAAAAAGCTTTATACACATTGTCTTCTCATCTTATTCGCAACAAGCAATATGACAAACTCAAAAAAATATCAAAAAAAATTATAAAAGAGAAGAATCAAGATAAACTCATAACACTTCATAATATCTATCTATTTAGTCATCAAAAAGATGAAGCGAAGAAGATAGAAAAACTAATCACAAAAACTAATAAAGAGTATTTTAATTCATTATCACTAAATGATAAGCTTTTTTATACACATCTTATATATTTACAACCAAGAGAAAAAGGTCTTGAATATAATGAAATCATAAAAGATACAATAACTTCAAATGATTCAAAACTTATATCAGGTATGGCAAATGTACTATTTGATGATGCAAGATGGTACAGAGCAAAAGCATACCTTGAAAAAGCTGTAAAACTAAATGATAAAGATGCTCTATCACATTTAAATCTTGCAAATTTATATAAAATAATTGATACCTCAAAACATAAATACAAAAAACAAATCATATTTCATCTTACAAAAGCTGCTTTGTTAGATAATTATAAAGCAACAGAACAACTATTGGAAATCTTTGTAAAAGAAAAAAACACTCAAGCGTATTTTGATTTAAAACAAAAGATTCTAAAGCTAAATGAATCAAAAAGAGCATTGGCAGACTTTTATTATAAACGAAATCGAATCACTGAAGGAGATACACTTTTAAACGAACTAGCACAAGAAAATAATACCCAAGCAATTATAAGTTTAGCTCGAAGTTATAAAAGTAAAAAGTTTCATCCTGAAAAAGATGCCCTCATCGACAAATGGAAAAACTATGTTTTAAATACTGATCAAGTCTATTTAAAAGAGCTGTTAAAACAATATCTTGTTTATAGAGAAGATAGTGAGTTTAAAAATAAAATCATTCAAAAACAAATAGAAAATAATAATATCACGGTACTTAAAGATTTAGCCAAAAATGCAAGATTTAGTACTCGTATAGAAAATGATGAGGCGATACCTTATTTACAAAAAGCAGCTTCATTTGGTGATGTTGAAAGTAAATATCTTCTTGCAAATAAGTATAACTATTACGATAAGAAAGAATCTACAAAAAGAATAGCAATATACAATGAACTCATAAAACAAGGTGATATAAAAGCTTATAAAGAGTTAGCAATTGCCTATAGCTATGCACCATCAGGCAATAAAAAAGAAGATATAAATAAATCTTTATACTACTATCAAAAAGCATATGAAAATGGTGATAAAAGTGCTTTAGAAGATATTATTGTTTATTACATCTGTCCTGATTGTTCTACTTATAATGAAACCCAAGGAGAATTGTATATCAATAAAGCAATAGAAGATAAAAATGCAAACTTACTTTATAGATTAGGTGGAACTTATAAAGCTGGAAAAATCGTAAAAAGAGACAAAGAAAAGGCGATACAATACTATAAAAAAGCTTCTGAACTAGGAAGTTCAGGAGCATATTCTGCCCTTGAAGATATCTATCAAAATGAAAAAGAGGGTAAAAATTGGTATGAAAAAGTCGTACCCAAAGTACAATCATATAAAGACTTACTCTATGAAAGTAGTAAAAAAAACACTAAAAAGAATGGAAAATAAAAATGAAAATATTTTTATTTCTATTAATTCATCTATTTCTATTTACAACTTATACAAATGCTTCAGAAATATCAAGCAAACAAGAGCTTATCAAAAAAGCAAATAATGGAAATATTCAAGCTATGATTGAGCTTAATAAAATATATCTATTCCCTCAAACAAAAGAGGGTTTTGAGTTTTATAAAAAGTGGTATAAACTTGTATTAAAAAATAATAATTCAAAAAATCTACTCAGCTTTGCAAAAGTATATAATGACTACAAAAGTATGTTTATAAATGGTGAGTTAAAATATATAGACCTTTTAGAAGCAGCTGATAAACTTGGCAATAAAAATGCCGCAATTATTTTTGTTAATCAATATAACAATGATAGAAACTTTAGCCGTGTAGTTGACAATTATGAAAAACCAAAGAAATTCTATGAAAGAGTAGTTAAAAAAGTAAACCCAAAAGATATAGTTATCAAAAAATCAAATGAATACAGCACTATGGATATAAAAAATTTAAAAAAAGCTGCTTTAAAAGATAACTATCTTGCCACAAGATATCTTTTAAAAAAATATCTAAGAGATAAAAAATACCTAGATGATTATTTAGCTTTTGAGAAAAAAGCATTAAAACTAAATGAATCAAAAAGAGCACTAGCTGATTTTTTTTATGAGTATATCAATAAAACAAAAGGAATTCAACTTTTAGAAGAGTTAGCAAAAAAAGGAAATGCTGATGCAATAGCAACTCTAGCAACGCAACAAAAAAATACTCACTATTTACTTGATGATTCAAAAGGAGCTCTAAAATGGCAAAAATTTATTTTAAATGATAATAAACCCTATTTGATATCTAAGCTAAGAACTACAATCTCAAACAATATAATTACCTATGATACATATAAAGATTTAAGAGAAAAATTAGAAGAAAAAGAGTTAAAAGAACAAAATATCTACACACTAAGAGAATTATCTAATTATTATAAAAGAAAGAATAAAAAACTATCTGAAAAATATCTAGAAACAGCTTCTAAATTAGGAGATGAAAAAAGTAGTAATGATTTGGCAAATTTTTATATATATGATAAAAGAGATAAAGTAAAATCTAATGAAATACTTGAAAAACTGGCAAGTGAAGGAAAGATTTCAGCAATAAATGATTTGGCTTATTCTTCTTCCAAATCAAAAGATATAAAAAAAGCTATAGAATATTATGAAATAGCAGCTAAGGCTGGATCTTCAAGAGCAATAGATAAACTAAGAATAATATATCATGAGCAAAAGAACTACAAAGAAGCAATGAAATATGCTCAAAGATGCACTCTTTTTGATAATCCTAGTTGTTATTTCTATGTAGGTTATTACCATCACTTAGGTTTGGATACAAAACAAAATCTAACCCAAGCCATAAAATACTATAAAAAAGCATATAGTATAAATAAAAATGATTATGCAGCTAATAACATCGGTCAAATATACTTAGCAGGTGGAGCTGATGTGAAAAAGAATTTAGAATTAGCAAAACAATGGCTTAGAAAATCAAATATTAACATGGCAAAAAATACACTAAAAAAACTAGGGGCTAAATAATGAGAATACTATTTTTTATACTTATTAATATATTTATACTAACAACATATGCTAATGCTTCAGAAGTACAAAGTAAACAAACACTTATAAAAAAAGCAAATAAAAAAGATGTACAAGCAATGATTGAGTTAAATAAAATCTACTTATTTCCTCAAACAAAAGAGGGAGTTGATTTTTATACAAA
>JBATTX010000293.1:0-1918 GCA_049670825.1 Arcobacteraceae bacterium
TTGTTATATAATTTGTGCCTAAATCTTGTGAAGTTTCAAAAATGTTTTTATCTTCACAAAAGCAGTTTATTATTTTATGCTCTAAGATGATTTTTTGAGCACTAAATTTACGCTTACAACGTGAGCATTTCTCTTGACCTGTTTTGAGTTTATAAGTTACACTGTGATTGCAATATGGACATTTCATATAGTATTGTAGCAAGTTTAGTGCCAAAAATATATAAGAACATAACTTATTTATACTGATATAAGAACTTGCTATATATAATCACAGCAATTTACAAGAAAGGTTTTTTAAAATGAAAAAAATAACTATAATTTTCTTAGGATTGGTAATCGCTGCGAATGCTCACTTTTTAACTTTTTTACCCTCAACTGACAATGTTTCAAATAAACAACAAACAAAAGTTGAATTTGACATTTCATTTATACACCCTTTTGAACAAACAGGGATGACGATGGAAAAACCGCAGATTTTTATTAATAATGCAAAAAAAACACTTGATTTGAAAGAAACAAAAAAATTTGGTCATAAAGCATGGAAGAGTAGTTATACGATTAAAATGCCTGGTGTTTATAAATTTTTTGTACAACCACAACCATATTTTGAACCAGCAGAAGAAAAATTTATTTCGCATGTACCAAAAATAGTGATTAGTGCGTTTGGTTTAGAAGATGGTTGGGATGAACCACTTGGATTAAAATATGAAATTATCCCTATGGTAAAACCTTTTGGTTTGTATAGTGGAAATCTTTTCCAAGGGAAAGTTCTTCACAACGGAAAACCAGCTTCAAATGTAGAAGTTGAAGTAGAACTCTATAATGAGTTTGGACTCAAAGCTCCAAGTGATGCACATATCACACAAGTAGTAAAAACTGATGATAACGGGGTATTTTCATTTACTATGAACCATAAAGGTTGGTGGGGATTTGCTGCACTTATAGAAGAGGGTGAATTAAAACACGAGGGGAAAAACTATCCTGTAGAAAATGGTGCTTTAATGTGGATTAAGGCTTACTAATATGCATATTTCAGATGGGGTTCTTAGTTTAGAAGCTACAGTTGTAGTTTCAGCTATTTCACTCATAGCTCTCATAAAAGCTGTAAAAGAGTTAAAAGATGAAGAGATATCTTTAACAGCAGTTGCTAGTGCTATGTTTTTTATAGCTTCTTTTATCCATATCCCATTTGGAGTAACACAGATACATCTTATTCTCTTAGGGGTTATAGGTATTTTGATATCTTGGAGTAGTTTTGTAGCTATTTTTGTAGCACTACTACTTCAAGCTTTACTTTTAGGATATGGTGGTATTGTAAGTATCGGGGTCAATCTTTTTTTAATGGCAACACCAGCAGTGATAGTACACTACCTTTATCATACTGGGTTTGTAGGAAAACTCAATGATAGACTCAAGTACTTTTTAGTTGGTTTTACGGGAACTTTTTTTGCAACGCTATTTTTGACATTAATTTTGTACTTTTCCAAAGAAGAGTATGATTATGCAGCTTTTACAATATTTACTGTGAATATAGTAACAATGATTATAGAGGGAATCGTAAGTATGTTTTTACTTTTATTTATAAAAAGAGTTTATCCAAAAGTATTAAAGGATTAATATGAGATATCTATTTTTACTATTTTTACTATTTAATTTTTCAAATGCACATAAAATAAATCTTTTTATCACAAATGAAAATGATACCTTAGATATATACTCTTATTTTGCAAGTGGTGCACCATGTAAAAATTGTGAAATAATTATCAAAAATGAGAATCAAATTATTTTAAAAGATACTCTGAATGATAAAGGAAAATACCAATACAAACCTACAAATAAAAATATTGAAGTAATCGTAGATGCTACAGGTGGACACAAAGCGAGTGAAAAACTAGAAATAGCAAACATCCACAATGAA
>JBATTX010000294.1:0-1726 GCA_049670825.1 Arcobacteraceae bacterium
TATTTAATCTGTGATGAAAATAGAAAAACAACTAAAAAAAGTAGAATCATTGCATCAGCTCAGCAAATCATCCGATATGATCAAGAATCTAAAGAGGATATCTCAGCTGAGAGTGAAGCTCTTATTACTATGGGACTTTTAAATATCATCGAACAATTTGATGTTGTACTCGTTTCAGATTATGGAAAAGGTGTGATCACTGATAGTTTAATGGGAAAAATTAACTTTTGTGCATCGGGTAGTGATACAAAAGTTTTAGTTGATCCTAAAGGTGATGATTATAGAAAATATATAGGAAGTTATCTTCTTACACCAAATAAAAAAGAAGCAGAATCTGCAACTAAAATGAAGATTGTAGATGATGCAACTTTAAAAGTAGCCTTAAAAAAACTACACAATACTGCTTGTTTACAAGTTCCTATGATCACTTTAAGTGAAGATGGAATAGCAATTTTAGATGAAAATGATAATGTAATCAAAAAACCAACAGTTGCAAGAGAAGTATTTGATGTAACGGGTGCTGGAGATACAGTGTTAGCTAGTTTAGGGTACTGTTTAGCAAAAGGTGATAATATTGTTGATGCGATGGAATTTTCTAATTTAGCAGCTGGAGTTGTTGTCGGAAAAATTGGATCGGCAACAGCTACACTTGAAGAGATAGAAGAGTATAAAAGTAGTCTTCATAAAAGTAGTATAGAATCACACATCAAAACATTTGAAGAGATAGAAACAACTGTAGCACGCCTTAAAAAACAAAATAAAAAAATCGTTTTTACAAATGGTTGTTTTGATATCTTACATAAAGGTCATGTACAGTACTTAGATAAAGCAAAATCATTTGGTGATGTTCTTATATTAGGTCTTAATAGTGATGCAAGTGTGAGTGCACTTAAGGGACCAAATCGTCCTATTAACTGTGAAGATGATAGAGCATATATTTTAGCAGCACTTGAAAGTGTAGATTATGTTGTAAAGTTTACAGATGATACTCCACTTAGCCTTATTGAGATAGTAAAACCTGATATTTTAGTAAAAGGTGGAGATTATGAGGGTAAAAAAGTTGTAGGTAGTGAAATTGCTGGTGAGTTAAAACTTGTGCAATTTGTAGATGGAAAAAGTACTACAAAAACTATTGAAAAAATACAAGCAAGTGAAGCATAACAGCTTTACTTATTGAGGATATTCATTGAAAATATTTATAGAGATTCCTACTTGGCTTGGTGATGCTGTTATGGTAACACCTGCTATTGAAAATATTGTTACAACGTATCCAAAAGCAAAACTTACTATTTTTGGTTCGTTTGTATCAACAAAACTTTTTTTGCATCATCCAAATGTAGATAAAATTATCATTGATGATAGTAAAAAAGAGGGTAATAGATATAAAAATCTTTTTAAACTTGCAAAAAGTGTAGGCAGCGTTGATCTTGCTTTGAGTTTTAGAAAAAATTTTACTACAAAGTATCTTTTGTTTTTTATAAAATCCAAACAAAAATTTCGTTATAAAAGGCTGGATAAAGAGTTAAAAACACATCAAGTGATACGATATAACGATATTATCAACTATAGGCTAGGACTGAGTACAAAACCAAATAGACACAAAATCTATCAAGAAAATTTTGAAACTAAAAATGAAAAACCGATCTTAGGACTTAATCCTGGAGCAACTTATGGGAGTGCAAAACGATGGTATCCTTCAGAGTTTGCAAAAGTTGCAATCGTCCTT
>JBATTX010000295.1:0-2332 GCA_049670825.1 Arcobacteraceae bacterium
AGATGATTTTGGTTGAGAGAGAAAGTAAAAAAAGTTTAGTAAAATTGCTTAAAGACTCAAAAGAGAGATTAAGTCACAATAGACCAATTGCAATCTTTCCAGAAGGTACACGATCAGATGGTATGCGAATGACAAAATTTAAAGCAGGGGCTAGAATCATTGCAGAAAAATTTGATTTAGTTGTTCAACCTGTAGTGATTATCGGAACTCGAAAAATATTAGATTCTCAAAATTTGAAACAAAAAGGTGGAATCGTAAAGGTCATTTACCTTCCAAGTGTAAAAGCTGAAAAAAACACCTCATGGTATAACGATATGGAAGATACTATGAAAGCTAGATTAGAATCGGAACTGAAATTACAAAATGATATTTAATCTCACCACAGCATTAGCAGTAGGTTTAGGTGGCTTTTTTGGAGCTATCACTAGATTTTATGTTGGTGTTGAGATGGTTAAATATTTCCCTCATGAAGTTCCTTTAGCTACACTTACTGTAAATATAATAGGAAGTTTTATTATAGGTGCACTTATTGCTCTTTTTATGACATATACTCCAAGTATCACACTCAAAGCTTTTTTAATCACAGGATTTTTAGGTGCGCTAACGACTTACTCCACATTTGCTATTGAAAGTTACATGCTTTTAAATAATCATTTTTGGTATGGTATTTTAAATGTATTGTTAAATGTTCTTGGTACAATTATTGCAGCGGGTAGTGGATATAAGCTTCTATCTCATTTTGTTCGATAAAGGAGAAAAATGCAATTATATATTTATGCAAAAAGTGGACATAGTTTTGGACTAGAAAATGTACGACGTGCAAGTGCTATTTTTAATATGTTAAAAGATCAAGACCCTATCCTTTGTACAGCAGATTATCGAGCAGCAACTTTTGCAAAGTCTGAATTAGGTGTTAAAAAAGGTGTAGGAATAGATGTTATAGGTAATTTACCAAATGTGATGGAGCGTGGAGATATGCTCATTTATGATGACAGTGGTGAAGCAAACAACATAATGCAGAATCACATGAAAGAGTTTTGTAAAAATATTTATAAAATTGGGGTTGATATACCAAAAGATATCGTAGATACAAGCTTTTTTGAGCCATCTGATATTAAAAGAGAAAAAGCAATTTTTTTTAGTGATGATGATTATTCTAATTGGTTTTTAGAACTGTCAACACAATCAAAAAAACTAAATATACCGTTATTGTGGGGACACTATTTTTTTTATAAAAATGAAAAAATATTTCATGAATTTTATAATGAAATAATAGAAGAAGAGAATTACTTTGACACAATACATACTACAAAATATCTATTAACTTCATCTATACATAGTTGTTTAGAATCACTAGTAAGTGGAAATTGTCCTGTGTATTTTAAAAGACTTGATAAAGAACATATTGAAAATTATGAGTTATTACAAAAGTATAATATTCCTACTATTGAAAAAGAGAATATCGAAAGTTTAGATTTGATTTTAGATGATTTTGAACATATTATTAAAGACTATCCTATTGTAAATAGTATAGAAAAATTTGATATTAGCAAAATAAGAGGTGAAATAGAGGAAACTCTAAAACAGTTTGAAACTATACAGCCAGCATTGGATTATAAGTTTTAAAATGATTTAGAGATAACTAAGAGAAAAATCTCTTAGTTGTTTGTATCTAGTGGAAATGTAGATAAAAATTGCTCTAAAGAGTAAATGTCTCTATAAGATTGAGTCATGATGTGAATTAAAATGTCTCCAAGATCAACAATTGTCCAGTCTCCATCTTCTTCAGTTCTTACAAACTCTTCACCTAGAGGTTTTAATTCCTCTTTTAAATGACTTAAAAGTGCTAAAGAGTGTTTGTTATTTAGAGCAGTAGCAATAATTACTTGATTTGTAATATACCCTTTTTCTCTAAGGTCAAACACTTCAATATCTTCAGCTTTTTTTGAATCTAGTACATCTACGATTCGTTTAATTCTTTGTTCCATATATCGTTTACCTTTTGTTGTATTTTTGTTGGAATATATTTTAGATCTAATTTCTCTCGTAAAGAGGATGAACTTATATTTATATTCATATTTATTGTTTTAAATTGTATTATATCATTTTTTGCTTCATAACCCTCTCTGTTAACTACTATAAACTCAACAAGTTCATCAAGTTTTTGAAAATTATCCCATAAATGAAGACTCTTGAGATTATCAGCACCAATTATAAGATATATTTTTTTAGGATTATAAAGTTTTTTAAAATGTTCTACCGTAATTATAGATGGAGTTGCTTCATTCCGTTTTATTTCAAAATCTGAGATTTCAATATTAGAATTTTGATC
>JBATTX010000296.1:0-3469 GCA_049670825.1 Arcobacteraceae bacterium
ACAAGCTCAAATATATAAAAAGGTTTTTTTAAGTAATCATCACACCCCAACTCATACGACTTTTTTACTTTTTCTAAATCATGATTTGAACTCATGATAATAACTGGTGAATTTTTGTGATTTAAACGAATTGCTTCTAAGATAGATATACCATCCATATTTGGTACATTTATATCCAATATAAAGCAAGTGTAACCATTTTCTAATGCATCTAAAGCGCTATCCCCATCATCAAAACAATCTACCTTATACCCCTCTTGCTCTAAAGCTTGCTTAATCACATTTGATAATCGTACATTGTCTTCAAGAACTAATATTTTCATATTTTCTGATCCAATTTAATTGTAAATTTTGCGCCATCAATATTATTTTTTACAAGTATAACTCCACTCATTTTATCCTCTATAATCATTTTTGTCATATACAACCCTATTCCATGCCCTTGTTTTTTAGTTGTATAGTATGGTTTAAAAATTTTACTTTGATTTTTCTCTTTGATGCCACCAGCATTGTCTTGAATATCAATACACAAAAAGTTTTTTTCATTGTAGAGTGTTATTTTTATATATCTATTTTTATAATCATTTTGCAAAAGTTGCTCTTTTGCATTGTTTATGATATTTAAAAAAGATTGCATAAACTCGTTTTTATATCCATATATTTCACAACTAGTTGATTCTTTAATATCTATAGTAATATTTATATTATTATATTTAAAATTATGTGTCACAATCTCAAGCATCTCTTTTATTGCATCATCTGCAAAAAAATTGTTTTTTGTATTCGATGGCATTATAAATTTTTGAAAGTTATTAATAGTATCCGTCATATAATTCACCTGAGTCATAATGTCACTTACAAAGCTATCATCCTCTTTTATCTCAGTGTTCATTGTTTTTTTAGAATAAAAAAGTTCTTGAGCGATGGCTGTTATCTCGACAAGTGGTGTTTTCCATTGGTGTGCAATAGATGAAAACACCTCCCCTATTTCAGCTAATTTACTTTGTTGTATGATAAACTGTCTATCTCTTTGCTCTTGTAAAGCTTTTTTTCTTTGTTCAGTTATATCTGTAAAGATTGTTACAAACCCTTGTTTTTTGAGTTTTTTATCATCAAACTTTTCTTGTCGTACTAAAAAAAGCTTTTTTGTCTTATCTTGAGAATAGTGCTTAAATTCATAATTTCTTTTTTGGTTTTCTTGGTATTTTTCAAGAATTTTTACTATTTTTCGTATATTTTTATTGTCACTAAAAGTGGAAAGTTTTTCACCATATATTGTTTTAGGATCCATCTCAATGAGTTCACAAAACCTTTTATTAGAATCAACAATAACTCCATTTTCATCTTGCCAAAAAATAGGACTTTCTATTGCATTTAATAAGACTTCATCAAAATCTATTCTTTGTCTAAGCTCTAATTCCAGCTCTTTTCTTTTATAAATATTATGAATAAGACCTATAAGCAAAAGCAAAAAAAATGGTAAAATTCTAAATGTTATCTCAATTATATCTCTATGTCTATCAAAGAAGGTTTCTCTTTTATTTACAATTTTGTATTCATCATTTAAAGCAACTGCTGGTAATATGAACTCCTCTAATTTTTTTGCATCAAAAACTAAATCAAAATCATTAGATACGACTATTTTTGGTGTAGGATTTTGTAATAACTCCAATGCTAATTTCCCTGAACTATTTCCTAGACTATGCAAATTTATAACTTTACCACCAGTTGCTCCTTTTTCTATAAATAAAGAATCTGTAACAAATACAGGAACTTTGGCATTTTTAATAAAATTTGCTATCTCAAAATTTTTATAGAGTTTTCCCTCTTTGTTCTTATAAAATCGAATAAATAATATGGCAGTATTTTCTTGCTTTACCTCAAACATTTTTTCTAAATTTACCAAATAATCCTCTTCTAAATAAATGAGCTCATAATCACTACTATTATTTTTTAAAAGTTCCATAATTTGAGGATGAGTATGTAAACCATTTGGGCTTTTGTCATTGATAAGATAAAGTTTTTTTATTCCAGGATTAAGAGTTTTAATAATTTGTGTATTTGCTTTTAAGTCTCTTTTTTCTAAAATCACCGATATTTTATCTTCTAAATTATAGTGTTTTGTTTTATTTGCAGAATAATTTTCTAAGCCAACTGCTAAAATTTTTTCATTTGTAAAAAACTGCTTATAGTTTTCTAAAACAAAATCATACGCAAATCTATCTATAGCTATAACTAAATCATAACTTTGATGTTGTAATTGTATTTCATATAGATTTTTTAGATTATTATAATATTTAGTTGACGTGATTCTTTTTGAATCCATATATAAAATATTGGTATCAATATCTTTGTATTTATAAAGAGTTTCTTCAAGTCCTCGTATAACATCATCACTCCAAGCATAACCTTTATGGTATGAGTTAATTATCAAAATTGAACTACTCGCAAAAATAAAAGATTGAAATAAAAGAAATAAAAAAAGCTTTTTCATAGGGGAATTATAGTGAAGTTTGACTAAAAAAAATGGTGCCAAATATTTGACACCATTTTAAAAAATATTTTTGCTTGATTTATAAAATAACCATCCCTAGTAATACTAAAGAAACTAAATAAATAGCACCAAAAATAACACCTAATCTCCACCATGTTGCTTGAGAGATATACCCTGCTCCATACCAAATTGGTGATGGTCCGGTTGCATATGGTGTAATAATACCCATTAAACCTAATGAACCTACAAGTAATAAAGCTAAAGGTTGTATCATATCTACTGGTAATAGATTTACTGCAATTCCTAAAAATAATGGAAGTAATGCCACAACATGTGCAGTAACACTTGCAAATAGATAATGGAATAAGAAAAATAAAACTAATAATACTAATGCTATAGTCATAGGATCAAGACCTGTTAACCAAGTAGATATAAGACCAGCTGCCCATTTTAAATAACCAACTTTTTTAAGTCCACTTGCCATTGCAACTAATGTAGCAAACCAAATAAATACATTTATAGCAGCTTTATTCGTAATAACATCTTCCCATGAGATAACACTTGTTAGAACTAATAAACATAATACTGAAAGTGCAGCAACTGTACTATCTATACCAATTTTACTTCCAAAAATCCATAAAGCTAATGCTAGCATTCCAAGGCCTAACATTGTTAACTCTTTTTTAGTAATACTTCCCATTGCTTCTAACTCTTTTGCAGCCCAAATAGGAGCTTCTGGTGATGTTTTTTGTTCTGGAGGATATACTATATACGCAATTATTGGTACCAATAAAAATAATGGTATCATTATTACCGATAGTGTACTAAACCATTGACCCCAAGATATAGCAAATCCTGCACCTTTTTCTACTAATGAAACTGCTAATAAGTTTGGAGCAAGTGCTGTTAAAAACATAGAACTTGTAACACAAGTAGCTGCAATTGCAACCCATGAGATATATGCACCTAATTTTC
>JBATTX010000297.1:0-3050 GCA_049670825.1 Arcobacteraceae bacterium
GTGATGTTCTTATAAAAAAACTAAGAGTAGAGTACAAAATAGACTTTTTAAGAGCAAATGGCAAACACAACTCAAAGGTATTTAAAATAAGTGAAGTGAATAATTTCATAGGGACAAAAACAATAGACAAAAAATACTCATTTAAACCTATTAGTACTAGAAGATATTATTTGGGTGAGCATAAAGTAAGTGTTATTGTAAATGGTGTTGTTTTAGAAGAATCTAGGTTTGCATTGACAGAATAAGGGTTATAGTTAATAATCCTTATCCAGATTTTCTAAAATCAAACTATCCATAATCTGATTTTTAAAGAGTGCATCTTCATGTTGCTGTTTTAAAAATCTATTTTCCTCTTTTAGTGAGATATATTGAGTGTTGAGATTGTTTATATCTTTACTTACATAGTAGATATTGTTTCGTAAATATATTTTAGGAAAAAATATCACTAAAACTATAGCAAGTAAAATTAAAACTCTATATAACGCTTTTCTATCTTTTGGCTTCAAACTTAAATACTCTCATTTTTGAGCTTCTACTTCGTGCATTTATTTTTATCTCTTTTGCTGTCGGGATGATAGGTTTTTTTGTAAGCACTTTTCCTTTTTGATGATTGTTTCCACATTCACATCTATCTAAGTGTGATGGACAGATACATTTTAGAGTCCATTTTTTAAATACATTTTTTACAATTCTATCTTCAAGTGAATGAAAAGATATGATAGCTACTTTCGTGTCTGTAAAGTTTGCATTTTCTATTTGTTCAAATAACTCTTCTAGTACACCTAGTTCGTTGTTTACTTCGATTCTTATACCTTGAAATGGAAGGGTTGCTGGGTGAAGTTTTCCTTTAAACATATTTTTACTTAAAAAATCTGCTAACTCTTTTGCACTTGTAAATGGTCTATTTTGTACAATTAAAGATGCAACTTTTTTGTACTCTTTTACCTCTCCATATTCTTTGAAAATATGTTCGAGTTGATTTTGCGAGTATTCATTGACTACTTGGTTTGCACTTAACTCTTGATTTTGATCCATTCTCATATCAAGTGTTTGACTTGTAAATCCAAAACCTCTTTCATCTTTATCTAACTGTAAAGATGAAACACCAATATCAGCTAAAATACCTACGATGTTTTTATCTTTATATTTATTGATAACATCTTTGAAGTTCCCTTTTGAAAATATGATTCTATCGAGATATTGTTCTAGTCTATTTTTTGAAAAAGCTAAAGCTTCATCATCTTGGTCATTACAGATTAGTTTTATGTTTGGATTTGATTCTAAAATACCTAAAGAGTGGCCTCCATATCCTAAAGTACAATCGATGATATAACCATCTTTTAAATCTTTAAATGTATCTATTACTTCATCAAAAAGTACTGGAATATGGGGAACTTTTGTTTCAATCAATGCTTAATCCTATTTAATTTAATACTGTGTCTATGGGTGGTATAATAGCACAATTCAAATTAAAGGTTTTATCTATGATTGACAAAAAGATTGTAAAACATTTATCTAATATATCATTAACATTATTTAGAAAGAATTTTTTTGGTATCTATCATGGATCTATCTCTAAAAAAATAGAACACGATAATTTTGTAATTAACACAAAAGATGCAATATTTGATGAGATCAATGAATCTACTTTGTGTGAACTTAATATGACACATAAAGATTATAGTTGGAATATCGCTAGTATGGAATCAGAAGTACACAAAGCAATCTACACAAAACTTCATGAAGCAAAATATATCGCATGTGGTATGCCTCCATACACTTGTGCATATTCATTACTTCATGATAGTATAGAGTTTGAAGATTATTTTGGAAAAATGACATACGATAATATTTTAGTTCATGATCCAGGTGATTTTAAAACATGGCACGAAAGAAGTGTTTTTGAGATACCACAATTACTACAATTATCAAACAATAGTATTATGATCATAAAAGGTGTTGGAGTGTATGTATGTGATAGAGATATGAATAATCTTATTAAAAAAGTTGCTATTTTAGAAAATAGCTGTAGATTGTTAACCTTAAAATCCCAGTTTAATATGGAACAAAAACTTTGCAAATTATAAGTTTTTTTTACTAAGTGTAACAAAACTAAGCATTATTTATTAAATATCAACTAATTAGTCAAGGATAAGAAAATATTATAAGCTAATATTGGATAGAATCGTTTCAAATAAAATTTATTTAAAGGAATTATTTATGAATCTAGTTGCAAATTATAAAGCACATACAGAAGAAAGATTACAAGAAGGTGGTTTACCACCGTTAGCATTAACTGCTGAACAAACTGCAGAATTAGTAGAAGTTTTAAAAGCTAATACAGCAGATGCAGATTATGCTTTAGAATTATTTGAAAATAAAATCAACCCAGGTGTTGATGATGCTGCTTATGTAAAAGCTGCATTTTTAAATGATATCGTTCAAGGTAACGCTTCATGTTCAGTTATTTCTAAAATCAAAGCGATTGAAATTTTAGGAACAATGATGGGTGGATTTAACGTAACTCCACTAGTAGATGCGCTTAAAATAGAAGATGTAGCTGAAGCTGCAGCAGCACAATTAAAAAATACAATTTTAGTTTATGATTCATTTAACGATGTAAAAGAATTAGCTGATGCTGGAAACGCACAAGCTAAATCAGTAATTGAGTCTTGGGCAAATGGTGAGTGGTTCACAAATAAGCCAGCACTAGAAGAAGAGATTACTTTAACTGTATATAAAATTCCTGGTGAAACAAATACAGATGATTTATCTCCTGCAACTGTTGCATTTACAAGAGCAGATATTCCATTACACGCAACAGCAATGTTACAATCAAGAATGGAAAATCCACTTGAAACAATGGAAACTTTAAAAGAAAAAGGTTACCCTCTTGTATATGTTGGTGATGTAGTTGGAACTGGTTCATCAAGAAAATCAGGTATTAACTCTGTTCAATGGCATATGGGTAGAGATATTCCAGGTGTTCCTAATAAAAGAACTGGTGGTGTTGTAATTGGTTCTATTATTGCTCCAATTTTCTTCAATAC
>JBATTX010000298.1:0-11894 GCA_049670825.1 Arcobacteraceae bacterium
ATCTACACCGGAGCTAATATCCCAGGTGCCGGAGCCACAATATAAACAATCCCTTTAAACATACATTCTAAGCAACAGTCAAATGACTCGGTGTCAATTTTGTGCCAAAATAGGGCTATTTTTAACCCTAAATTATATTATTAAAACAATAATATATCTTATTTCTCTAATACTTGCATAATCTTCGATTCCACTTTATCTAAACTTTCAAATGGTTTTTTGATGTAATGTTTTGCACCATATTCATGAGCTTGAAGCATCTTGTCCATCGAATCAAAAGCTGTCATCATCATCACTTTTGTTGTCATTCCTTTTTCTCTTAACTTTTTTAAAAGATCCAATCCATTCATTTGGGGCATCATGATATCACATAACACAATATCATATTGGTTGTGTTCTAAGTTTATTAATGCTTCTAGTGGATTTTCAAATGTTGTTACATCGTGATTAATTTCCAAAAAGGTACTTAACATATCTAATATATTGTACTCATCATCTATTATCGCTATTTTATACATACTCTCTCCTAATCTAATATTTCTGTGCTAAATAAAGACTCAATGATATCATCTGGGGATTCCGAAGCATCTTTTCCATCAAAATTTACATCTTTATTTGTGTCTACAAGTTTTACCGCTAAATTATATGATTGAACTGCAATTTCATTAACCTGTTCTATTGACTGTACATTTGTTTGTGTTTCATTATCAATATCTTTAATAGACTCCTTAATAATCTCTATGTTGTTTTTCTGTTCTAAAGAAGCATTTACGATTTGTTCTACATTTGATAAAGTTTCAGTGATATTATCATTTAAAATATGAAATTCAGTTCCCATACTCACAGCAGAATTTTTTCCTTGAGTTGTTAATGACTTTAAATTATCCATCAAACCTTGTATTGTTTGAGCAACTTCAGCACTTTTACTCGCAAGATTTCGAACCTCTTGAGCAACAACGGCAAAACCTTTTCCAGCTTCACCTGCAGTTGCTGCTTCTACTGCAGCATTTAGCGAGAGAATATTTGTTTGAAATGCTATTTGTGAGATCATACTGATTGCATTGTTTACTAGTTGTGTTGATTGGTCTATACTATCCATAGTTTGCGTTGTTTCATCTATCATTGATAAACTTTTAGTAGCAGTATCTTGCAATACCTGTGCTGATTGGTGCATTTTTTCTGCTGTTTTGGTATTGGTATTAATATTGGTTGCAATGTTTTCGATTGAAGATACTGTATTTTTAACAGAGTTTGATTGGTGTGACGTTGAATCTTTTAATTTTAGAACCTCTTTTTGTAAAATACTCGACTGATGATTCATCGTAATTCCGATTTTATAAGAGTGTAAAACTCTTTTTGTAATAGCATTTTGAAGTTCGTTGATTCCTGATAATAGCTCTTTGAACTGTCCACCTCTAAAAATATTGAGATCGATACTATGTGTATAATCATTCTCTTTAAATTTATTTAAGACATACAAGACCTTATCTAATGATGAGGAGATATTTTTTATCGCTTCATTAATACTAAAAGCAATGTAATTGATTTTTTCATCACTTGATTTTTGAGCAATATAATCATCAGTAAAACCATCAGAGAGTTTTTCGCAAGCTAGCATAATCTCACCAAAAACTTTTAAATCATCAGTATTTTTTGTTTGTAAAAGATGTGCAATTGATATAATTTTATCTTCAACCTTTTTCATATTGGCTTTTGCTATATTATTTTTTAAAGATATTTTATTTATATCACCTTCTATATAAGATTGTATAGTATCCAAAGCCTCTAGTAAGTGATCTGTATCTTTTGTATTTGAAAAAATCATTATTCTTTTTCCTTTAACTCTTTATAAAGTAAAATTGCTGAGGATACTTCCTCTTGCGTTGGTTTGGTTCGAACAGAAATCAGTGTTTTTGTACCATCATTTTTTGTTACAGGATATGCAGTTGCATTAACCCAATAAAAATCACCATCTTTTGTTTTGTTTTTCACTATACCATTCCAGACATCACCACGTTGTAATGTCTCCCACAAATCTTGAAAAGCTGCCTTTGGCATATCGGGATGCCTCAGTAAATTGTGAGGTTGTCCAATCAATTCATCTTTTGTGTAATTTGCAATTTTACAAAAATCATTGTTTGCATATAAAATATTACCCTTAAGATCTGTTTGGGAAACAATCATCGTAGACTTATCTAATAATATCTCTTTATTCATACTAATCCTTTTTTATAAGATGTTTTGGTATTTTAATTTCAAAAATAGCACCTTGTTTTTGATTAAATACTTTAATGTCACCTTTTTGGTCATCTAAAATATTCTTTGCAATACTTAGTCCAATCCCCATACCAGAAGAAGATTTAGTTGTTTTAAATGGTTCAAAAATAGTATCTAATATCTCATGTTTTATTCCACCAGCATTATCAGAAAATTTTACAACTACAAAATCAAAAGTTTCTTTTATCTCAATATCTAGTTTTCTATCATCAAATTGTTCGATATTGAGTAGTTCATCTAGTGCATTATTTATGATAATTATCCAAACCTGTTCTATTCTTTGTTTTTGAACATATCCAGTAAACGTATATTTATTTTTATCCATATTGATACAAAATAGTTCACCATTTATTTTGATATTTACAATATGTTTTGCACGGTTATATCCCATAATACAAGCAACAACTATTGTTTCATAAATATTGATAGAAGTAGCCTTTTCATCACTTTTTTTAGCAACTTCACTCATCGAATCAACAATGTTCATAATTCTTTGAACACCATCATCAACTCTTGCAAATTGTTTTAACAAAATTCTTTTTGCTTTTTCATCTTCTAAATTTGAGATAACTTTATCCATTATCTCCACAGAACCTTTTATATAAGTAAGCGGAGTATTGATTTCATGAGTTAGTCCAGCAGCAAGTTGCCCAATGGCAGAAAATTTTGCACTCTTTAAAAGTTTTTCATAATTAGCTTGCTCTTGATCTAACAGTTTTTTTTTCAATATTCGTAACTCAAGAATTCTTTCAATATTTTGTATCAATTCATCAACTTTAATTGGCTTGGGTACAAAAGCATTAATTCCTATTTTAATAGCTTCTAGTAAAAACTCTTTTTCATCGTGTGCAGAAGTTACAATGATGGGCATATCTGGAGTATCTTCTTTTATCTTCTTGCTCATCTTAATGCCGTTCATTTTAGGCATATTTATATCAGTAATTACCAGATCTATACTATCTTTGTTTTGTCTGTAAAAGGCTAAGCCATCTTCCCCATTTTTTTCTATAAAAACATTTTTAAAATAGTTAGAAAGTATATTGCTAAAAATATCTAGAATAGCCTCAGTATCTTCTACATATAAAATATTAAATTCTCTAAACAAATCAATCCTTTAACACAAGATTTATATTATTTATCTTAGCAAATTTTTATAATAAAAAAAAGTTTTTTATTATTTTTTTGATTAAATTGCTATAATCGTAATAAATGTAACCAATTTACAATTTACGTTACTAATAAATTAATTTATTACTTTAAAAAACTCAAGTTATATTTAATTTGATTGATGTAATATTCATCTATACAAAAAATTTAAAGGATATAACAATGAAACACGAATTAATAAACCTTCCTTATAGCTATGATGCACTAGAGCCTTTAATGTCAAAAGAGACATTAGAATTCCATCACGATAAACATCATCAAACATACGTAACTAAACTCAATGAACTTATTGTTGGTACAAAATACGAAACAATGACTTTAGAAGAGATTATAAATAGTGCAGATGGAGCAATATTCAATAATGCAGCTCAAGTTTATAATCATGATATATTTTTTCTTGGTTTAACAAACAAGGGTACTAAACTATCACAAGAGTTAAGTGACCTTATTACAGCATCATTTGATTCAGTAGAACAGTTTAAAGCTGAGTTCATAACAAAAGCAACTACACATTTTGGTTCAGGTTGGGTTTGGCTTGTGATTGATGAAAAAGGTACTTTATCTATAGAAGCTACATCAAATGCACAAACACCTTTAGCGAATGGAAATTATCCACTTATGGTAGTAGATGTTTGGGAACATGCGTATTATATTGACTATAGAAATGTAAGACCTAAATATTTAGAAAATTGGTGGCAACTCATAAATTGGGATTATGTGAACGAAAGATTATCAAATAAATAAAAAAGAAAATCTTACATACACGATAAATAGGTAAAATTTACCTATTTATTTTGATAAAATAAATAAAGAACAAAATGAATTTAGATAGTAAGTAAGTCAAATCGAACACTTTTAAAATTATTTTTTACTTCAAATTAACACATCCTATACTCATTATACTTATAATCAAAGAAATTTATAGCAACTCTTAAAATTATTATGTTAGTATTATCATGCTTTAAAATAATACCAAATTATATTATCAGGAAATAAATTAATATGACTAATGAAGATGAAAAAAGGCTGTTACTCTCAATAAAAACTATTCCTATAATTCTTTTTACACTTATAGCAATTATAGGGATTGGAATTGCTTTGTATATAAATAAAGTAAACTTCAATGAAGAGATAAAAAGAGTTCAAGATGTGTATGTACAACATGAAAAAGATATTGTAAAACAGGAAATTATAAAACTAAATAATAATATCCTAAATGAAACAAAACTTACAAAAGAAAAACTCAAAAAAAACATAAAAGAAAAAGTACTTATTGCACATACTATTGCAACAAATATATATAATCAATATAAACAAACAAAAACAAACAATGAAATTAAAGAGATAATCAAAAATGCACTTGTAAACATTAGATTTAATCAAGGAAGAGGGTACTTTTTTATCTATTCTCTTGATTATGAATGTATTTTACTTCCTGTTGCACGTAACTTAGAAGGAAGTAGCTTTTATAATTTTAAAGATGGTAAAGGTATGTATCTCACAAGAGAGATAATTAAACAGGTTAAACAAGAAAAAGAAGGCTTTTTAGAATGGTGGTATCCCAAACCAAATGATAAAAATACACAGTATGAAAAAATTGGCTTCAATAAATATTTTGAACCACTTAATTGGTTTATAGGCACAGGAGAATATGTAGTAGATTTTGAAGAAACTGTTAAACAAACTATTACGAAAAGACTTTCTACTTACAGCTATGGAAAAGATTCGTATATTTTTGTTTTAGATGAAAAAGGAACTCTATTATCACATAAAAACAAAGATGAAATAGGTAAAAACAAACTAAATGAACAAGATAGAAATGGTGTAAAAATAGCAAAAGAAATATTTAAAGTATCTAATAATGGAGGTGGTTTTATTGAATACTATTACTCAAAAGATAATTCAAAAGAACCAACAAAAAAGATATCTTATGTGATGAATTTTAAGGATTGGAACTGGACCATTGGTTCTGGCTTTTATACAGATGACTTAGATAATATTATTGAAAAGAAAAAACAAGAGCTCATAGAAGAAAATCAACGTCAAATAGATACAATTATGTTGGTTTCCTTTTTTATTTTAGTAATTATTATAATACTCTCAATCTCTTTATCTTATGCAATTCAAATACGATTTGAAAACTATAAAGAAAAAGTTAAACAAAAAGATGAACTCATTTCAGAGCAATCAAAACTTGCAGCTATGGGAGAGATGCTAGGAAATATTGCACATCAATGGAGACAACCTTTATCTATCATTTCTACAGGTGCTACAGGGATGCAAGCACAAAAAGAATATGGTATTTTAGACGATCAATTATTTGATAAAACTTGTGAAACAATAAACACTAATGCCCAATATCTATCAAAAACTATAGATGATTTTAAAAATTTTATCAAAGGGGATAGAGTAAAATCTATATTTAGTTTGGAACAAAATATTAATTCATTTTTACATTTAGTTGAAGGTTCAATTAAATCACATGATGTAAAAGTCATTTTAAACATAGAAAAAAATATCAAAGTAAATGGTTATGAAAATGAACTTATTCAGTGTTTTATTAATATTTTTCATAATGCAAAAGATGCTCTCGTACAAAATAAAATCGAGAATAAAATTATTATGATATCAGCGTATACAGACAATAAAAATACTATTATTGAAATTTTAGACAATGGAAAAGGTATCGATAAGAAAATAATTGAAAAGATATATGAACCTTATTTCACAACCAAACACCAATCACAAGGTACTGGTATTGGACTGAATATGACATACAAATTTATTGTAGAAGGGATGAAAGGAACTATTACTGCTTCAAATAAAAATTTTGAGTACAATGGAAGCAAATATAAAGGTGCTCTTTTTAAAATATCACTTCCAAACTAAGATTGAATTTAGCAATTAAACTACTCAATAAAAAAAAATGTTATAATGTCAAAAATTCAAAGGTTGGCTCGTGACAAACGCATTTAAATTTTATTTACCAAATAAAAAATATAGGACAATCGATGAACAAGAGTTTATCGAGATTGCTAAAGATAAAGTTATGCAAAATAATACACTTAGAAGAGAATATCAAGGAAAACAGATTTCTAAACTATGTGCCCTAAAAATCTATAAAATTTTAAATATTCATGTACAACCCGTAAATGCATTATTAGTAGAAATCAAACCAGAAGACACTTATCTTAAAACAATTGACAAAATGGAACAAGAACTCGCTAAGTTCATAATAACCAAAGATGAACATACAGAAGAGGAAAAGAAGAATATTAGTGCCTATTTAAAAGGTTCAAAAGATGCAATGGTGAGTCTTTTAACAAAATCATTACAGTACAAAGTTATTGATGAAGAAAGAACACTAGAAGACTTTCTAGATAAAGAAGTTTATTTAAAAACTGAAATTTTATATAAAAAAAATAAAATTATAGTAGATTTAACAACAGATAAATTTGTATGTAATAATGAAAATAAAGAGATTTATAAATATAAATCTTCAATCTTAGATCCAGAAGGGTATCAATTTCATTTTAAAAAAGATGAATTGTTTCCTACAAGAGAAGAAGCTATTGAAGAATCAAAAAAACTAATAGATGAGCACTATAACCTACCTATTCGAAATAGTAAAATTCAAAAAATTATTGTAAGAACCGATGATAATGGTACAATAATCATTTTTTGGCCAGAAACTCTTACTGATGATAACTATATCATATCAAATGATGTAATTGGAGATCATGACTTAGGGGGAGATACAAAAACTAGTATGGCATTTTTTGATAGATGTAAGGATGCAACAGCAACAGAATTGTCTTTAGCTAAAGAAGTTATAGAAAAATCCCTCAAACTACAAACATACAACGTAAAACACCTATAGATAAAACCTCAAAAGTTTTATCTATAATATCCAAATTTAAAACCTTTATCATCTTTATATTTATCTTTGTACAATTTAAACTCTACAAAAACTTTTTTACATAAAGAAAAATCTTTTATATATTTTTCGCTTAATTTTCTAGCTCTACCCAAGTTTTGAATGACACCTAAACCATTTGCATAAATATTTGCTATTCCACAGGCTGCTTGATTGTAATCATTTTTAAAATAAGCCTCTTCAAACCAATTTTTAGAAAGTGAATAATCTTTTTCCACTCCAAAACCATTCATAAGATAGATTCCTACCATATATTGAGCATTTGGGTATCCTTGCTTAGCTAAACCCAAAAAAAGCTCATATGCTTTACTATAGCTATGTTTTTGAAAGTTTTTTTGAGAATAAAGAATAGCTAAATTATATTTCGCTTTAACATGTTCATAATCAGCAGCCTTTTGAAAATATTCAAAAGCTTTTAATAAATCTGTTTTTTGATATTTTTTCAAATAATATATTTTACCTAATGCAAAATTTGCTTCATCTTCACCTTCTCGAGCAGAAAGCTCATAAAAGTGAATTGCTTTTTCTACATTTTTTTCTGAAAGTGCCTTATTTGCTTCATCCATAAAGGTTGCAAATAATTGGTCTTGAAAAAGTATTATAATTAAAATTAATATCTTGTACAATTTATTCCTTTTTTATAATTCATTCTCAAAAGATTTTACAATAAATTTATTAAAAAAAAGTTTTTCACATAGAAAAAATTATATCTTTGAACAAAGCCCTCAACAGTGGGACACAGAAAGATATTTTATGTGAAAAACTATTTCTTAATTTTAGTTTATAATAAATTTAAATTTAGTTTAAAGCCTTTATTTATGGGCTTTATAACTATTTTGTATATTTCTTAAAGTTCAATTTCGTGTAAATTTGATGTCAAATTTATTTTCTATTTATTCTTATTTAAGGTAGGAAAAGTTATGTGAATAGGATGTGAATAACTGGTGAATTCACATCAATTTTCGATAAGCCTTTAGTTAAGGTATTTGATGATTAATTCACTATCTTTTTTATTTAATACTTCACACAATTGTTCTAGATTTGAATTTTTAATCTCTTCAAAAGTACCAAAGTAATTTAAAAGTTTTTTCACTTTTGCCTCACCTATCCCTTTGATATTTAAAAGTGAGATTTGTTTATCTTCTTTTCTTTTTTGTTTCTTATGGAATGTGATAGCTGATCTATGTGCTTCATCACGAAGTCTTTGACAAAACTGCAATCTTCTATCTGAAGTTTCTAATCTAAAAACATCATCTTTTGTATATAAAATATCTTTTGCAGCACCTTTTGCTCGATGTGCTTTTGCATCAATTTTCTCTTTTGCAATAGCAATTATATCAATATCTACACCAACGCTTTGTGCAATATCATAAGCTAGATTTAGAAGTGTTTGTCCACCATCAATGACCCATACATCAGGAGCTGGATTTTCTTTAAATCTCTCAACTCTACGAGTAAGCATCTCTTTCATCTGCCCATACTCGTCATTTGCTTCTAAATTGTATAAGCGATAATCCTCTTTATAAAATCTATCTTCATCCCATACAATCATAGCTCCCACCTTAGCTTGCCCCATCATTTGAGAGTTATCATAACACTCAAATCGTGTAGGCACTTTGTATAAGTTAAATAGCTCTTTAATAGCTATATAATCCCTATTATTTGTAGAAGTCTTATTAATCTTTAATAGTTCTACACAGTTATTATTTGCTGTTACAGTAAGTTGTTTTTTTAGACCGATTTTTGGATTAGTTATTGTTACTTTTTTATTGTATTTAGTAGAGATAAAGCTCTCTAATTCTTCTACATCTTCTATCTCATCTGCTATTAAAATTGCAGATGGTATTGATGGTAAATCATCATTATAATAATTAACAATTGCGGTTTTATATATCTCATCTTTTGTAGTTATCTCTGTAATGTTTACATAGTTATGAGTACTCGATATAAGTTTCCCACCTCTAATAAACATCTTCACTATAACTGCTTTATTTGTATCAAGTTCAACAGCAAATAGATCCAAGTCTTCATCTTTTGCAAAATCTAAGTTTGATTTAATTTGTGATTTTCCAATTGTTTGGATTCTATCTCTCATCTTCATAGCTTCTTCAAAACGGAACTGTTCACTATAGTTATTCATCTTTACTGTAAGTTTTTCTATGATTTTAGTTTTATTATTAAGTAAATAAAGTGCTTCATCGATAAGCTTTTGATATTCTTCTTTACTGACTTTAGCTTCACATGGTGCTAAACACTTCTGTATTTGATAAAACATACATGCTTTTCCACCTTTGATACATGACTTTTTTTGAACAAGAGGAACAATCTCATAGATACTATCAAGAAGGTCTTTAGAGCCTGTACTAAAAGGTCCAAAGTACTTTATACTCTTGCTCTTGATAACTTTACGTGTGATATCAAGTCGTGGAAACTCATCGTTTGTATCCATATAGATGTACGGATATGTTTTATCATCTCGTAGAAGAATATTGTATTTTGGTTTAAGTTGTTTAATAAGTGAATTTTCTAAAATCAGTGCATCATTTTCTGTATCTACAACAATATAATTCATATTGTCAACTTCACTAATCATCTTATATATTCTATCTGAGAGTTTATTTGAAGGTTGCAAAGTAGGGGTGAACTTAAAGTAGCTTTTTACACGGTTTTTTAGAACCTTTGCTTTTCCTACATATAAAAGTTTTCCATCTTTATCAAAATATTGATAAATACCAGCAGATGAGGGGAGATTTTGAAGTTTTTGTTCTAGTGTCAAAAAATGCCTTATTAGAATTTATAAAGCGAATACTACCATTTTAGATGTTTTATTTAGATTATATGTTGTGTATATCTAGTTTCTATGATTTATCCTTTATCATTGCATAAGTTTTAAAAGTCAATCCAGCATGTAATCGAAACAACTTATCTAAAATCTTTCGGGGTACATTTGCTATAGCTAAAACTTCATCGATGTTGTATTCAGTTCCTTGTTTGTCTAACAAATCAATTATTTTCATAATATTAAAAGGCAATTTACTTGGTGTAAAACGATTGAGAAAATAATCATCAAGTTCTATATCATGTAAAGTTTTTACTAAATAAATAGGCTCAGTTGGATTATACATCAACTGCTCCATTAAATCTTCATAAAAAAATGAAGCTGCTGCACCTTTAAATCGTACCGCTGTCAAGTTCAGTTTTTCTGTTGATCGAATCTCAACCGATTCAGTATAAGCATTGATAAGGATAGATTGATCCTTTTTGAGTTCGAAGAGTGTATCTTCAATAATTATTTCACAACTATTATTATGATTGATAACAACTATCATACCACCGTTTGGTTTGAGCTCATAAAGTTTTTCATCATCTATTATTTCATATGATTCTATATATTTTGTTAGTTTTTTATGCATAAAGGATTATATGCATAAATTCTTAAATAATTTGTAAAATAGTAATTTATTGTATAATTACACACTATTAAGGAGTTGGGATGTCATATTTTGTTTATATTCTTGAATGTAGCGATAAGAGTTTATATACAGGAATAACTACAAATGTAGAAAAAAGACTCAATGAACACAATAATAGTCCAAAAGGTGCAAAGTACACAAAAGCAAGACGACCAGTTAAACTTGTTTATAGTGAGCCTTCAGAAGATAGAAGTAGCGCTTCAAAAAGAGAATATGCAATCAAAAAACTTACAAGAATTAAAAAACTTCAATTAATAAATTGCTAAAAAATAGATATCAGCTCTTTATGTTACAATACTTTTTTTAAAACTAGGAGCATCTAATCAAAATAATAGATCTAATTGCAAATCAAGAGAGACTGGGTCTCATTAGAAACGAATCAAATGATAACTTTGAAAATGAAATTGAAAATATTCTACAAAATATAGTATCAAATGGTTCAGAATCATTACAGTCGATGATACAACTTTTTAACCTTATCGATACTTCAAGTACTATGGATAGTGAGATATTATCTCCATATACTATAGGAGAGCGAACTATAGAGGTTATAAATAGTTCAGAACAATTAGAACAAGCGATGAAAGATATTCAAACTTCCCCTTTTATAGGTTTTGATAGTGAACAAAAACCTACATTTAAAAAAGGTCAAAAATCAAATGGTGTTTCTTTGATTCAGTTAGCAACAGATTCAAAATGTTATCTGATTCAGATAAAACAAATACAAAATATCAAACCTCTCATCAAACTTTTAGAAAATGGTAAAATCATCAAAATAGGGACAGGACTAAAAGGTGATAACCAAGAACTTTTTCGGCAGTTTCATCTACGACTAAAATCAACAATTGATCTTGAAAACATATTTAAAAAGTTATCTGCAAAAAATCAAATAGGAGCAAAAAAAGCTACTGCCATGATTTTAAATCAAAACTTACAAAAGTCAAAAAATATCTCTAGGTCAAATTGGGAAAACAAAGAGTTAACAGAAGGTCAGATTAAATATGCTTCAGAAGATGCAACAGTAGTGTATGATGTGATGA
>JBATTX010000299.1:0-4691 GCA_049670825.1 Arcobacteraceae bacterium
CCATCACACGCTTCACCCACAACTTCATATCCAAGTTCTTTTATATAATCACAAAGTCTAAGCCTTGCAATTTTTGAATCATCTACAACTAAAAACTTCAATGTTAATCCTTATATTTTAATACCGACAATTGTAACATCATCATTTCGTTCTTCATTACCTTGATAATCTTGCATATCATATAAAAGTAACTCTTGTTGGTCTGCAAATGGCAAACCATAATTCTCTTCTAGTATCTTACTAAATCTTTTCTTTCCAAAAGGGAAACCTTTGTCTCCTCCATTTTGGTCCAAGTAGCCATCTGTAGTTAAATAAAATTGCATCCCTTCTTTTACTTCAATAGTATGTTCTTTAAACTCAAAGTTTGCATCTGATTTTTTATATCCTACTGAGTGACGACTACCTTTTATAGTTTTTAACTCTCCATCTTCAAGATAAAATAATGGTGTTTCTGCACCAGCAAATTTTATAATTTTATCTTTTTTATTATAATAAATAATTCCTCCATCAAAACCTGCATTTGAAATAGAATGTTCATCTTCTTGTTTTAAAAGATGTTTCATACTTTTATTAAAAATTTGCAATATTTTTGCAGGGCTTACAACTTCATCACTATTGATGATATTTGACGTTATTTGTCTCTCAATTGCTTTTACAAGCATAGTTACAAAAGCCCCAGGAACCCCATGTCCGGTACAATCTATTACCATCAAAATACATTCATTATCATCTCTTAGCTCTTCAAAAAGATATATATCTCCACCAACTACATCTTTAGGATGCCAGATTGTTAGATAATCATTGAAATATTTTCTAAACAAATCATTTGATGGTATTAAAGAATGCTGTATCAAAGAGGCATACTCAATTGATTCTCTTGTATGCTTATGTATCAGTTGTATCTCTTTTTGAAGTTCTTTTTGCTGTGTTATATCACTAGCAACGCCTAGGAAACAATCTTCTCCACCAAAAGAGATATCAACTAAAGATAAAATTGCATCAAATTCTCTCCCTTTTAGCGTTTTGAATTTAGTTTCAAAATTTTCAAGAATTCCTTTGCTAGTTAGTTCTTCCAAAATTTGACTTCTTTGACTTTCACTAGTATAAAATGCATCAATATCTAAACCTATTAACTCATCCATTGTAGTATCATATTGCTTTTCTGCAAAAGTGTTTGCATATACTATTTTCTTAGTTTTTTTAGAAGTGATAAGCATAGGTAAAAGTACAGATGAAAGAATTGTATCAGTCTGTTTCTTTTGAAATTCAAGTTCAGTAATATCTGTAAATACTGCTGATTTTATTATCCCATCTTCTATTGGCATAATTGCAGCTGTTACACTAAATATTCTCTCCTTATCATCTTTCAAAATTACAGCTTTATGTGTTTTATTACTATTATTTAATACATACTCTATCCAACTTATTTCACCCATATATTTTTGTAAATAAGTACCTGTTTCATCTATTACAAACCTATCACAAATACAGTCATAATCTTTGGTAAACTCTTCAGTATGTTTAATATTGAAAAACTCTAAGAACTTTTTGTTGGCACTTCTTAATGTTTTGCCATCAGTTGTGATTACTATTTGCTCTTGAGAGTCTAAAAGAGTATCTACGAAAAGTTTATTTTGTGCAATCTCTTCTTGAGCATCTTTAGCATCTTGAATATCTAAATTCACCCCATTGAATTTTATAGCTTTTCCATCACTGTCATACTCAGCAATTCTTCCTATAGCCATAGACCACATCCAAGAGCCATCTGCTTTTTTCATTCGGTACTCTACTTTATACAGTTCTGTTTCCCCGTTGATATGCGCATTTATAATTTCACCCGTTCTTTGTGCATCATCAGGGTGTAAAAGTTCTGCCCAAAATGCCAATCCATCTTTAAAGGGCTTAAACATCTCTTTTTCATAACCTTCTAGTAAAACTTCATTTGCATCATAGCCCAGCATTTTTACAAAGGTATCATTAACCAACAAATCTCCAACTTGAGGATTAAATGTCCAAAAGCCTAAATTGGCATACTCAGATACAAATACCATCTGTTCTTGATTTTGCTTAATTAAAGTCTCGAGCTCTTTTTGCTCAGTAATATCAATTAAAACACCGTCAATATAAGAATCACCCTCATCATTTTTTACAGATTGACCTTGACTTCTCACCCATATTATTTCACCTGATTTTGAAATAACTCTATAATCAACTTGAAAACTTCTACCTTTTGAAAACTGTTCTTGAATTATTTGTCCAATTGGTTCTACATCATCATGATACATAATAGTTGAGAATGTCACTATTTTATTTTCCATAAAATCAGATGCAGGATACCCTGTAATTTTTTCTATCTCATCACTCATATAGATTATTGGCCAAGAAGAATCATCTTTTACTCTGTATATTGCACCTGGTACATTTGATACCATTGATGTAAATTGTTTTTGTGCTTCTTTTAAATCTAAAGTTCTCTCTTCTACTTTGTGTTCTAAATTTTTACTTAACTCTTCTACCTCTTTTTTAGCCGTAATATCATGTCTTATAGAACTATAACCTATAATTTCATTTTTTTCATTATATAAAGGGGAAACAACTGCATCAACCCAATAATATCCACCATTTTTTTTAATATTTTTAACTTCTCCATTCCAAGTTTTACCACTTTTTATGGTTTGCCATAAATCTTTAAATGACTCTTTTGGCATATCAGGATGTCTTGAAATATTATGAGGTTTGCCCATCATCTCTTCTTGTGTATACCCACTTATTTCACAAAAAGCATCACTTACATAGGTGATTTTTCCTTTAAGATCAGTATTGGAAGCTATAACATTTGCATCAAATAATTTTATAGTTGATTGTAATTGAGCAGTTTTTTGAGTAACCAACAACTGCAACTTTCTATTATAAAAAGCAAAAAGGAGAACAATAGCAATAAGGAGAAGAGAAATCTTCCATATTAATGAATAATCAGGCTCTTTTGTTATTTTCTTATTTGTCCATTTAGTAAAAATAGAGTGAAGTTCCTCATCACTAATCTCTGCCAAAGTTTTATCTAGTATAGATATAACATCTTTTGGCCAATCATTTCTAATCCCTATTTTCAATTCTAAAGAATCACTCAATTTCGCAGCAATTCTGAGTTTATCATACCCTAAAGACTTTATATAATAATTAGCAGTTGCTTGATTAATCACAAATGCATCAATCTCTTCACTTTCTAATTTATCAAATCCATCTTGTGTGTCTTTTACTAAAATAACCGAAAGATTTTTATGATTTTGACTAACCTTATCAACTAATGAATGCCCTTTAATTAAACCAAATACTCTTTTCTCACTCATATTAAAACCATCAGTAAAATCAGCATTATCGTCAATTCTAGTAATCACGACATATGGAACAGTATAAATATTTTTATTTGTAAAATTCAAATACTTTAATTTATCTTCGCTTACACCGGTTCCACTTAACATATCAACTTTTTTTGTTTTTGCAGCATCTAAGGCTTCATCCCAATTTTGTACACTATTATTTGGTATGAATTTAATTCCACTTTTGTTACTTATAATTTTTATAATATCTGCAATAATTCCAGTATGTTCTCCGATATCATCTTTCCACTCAAAAGGTGCCCAGTCTACATCATATGCGTATTGTACGGGCTCTTTTTTTTCGAGCCATTTTTGTTCATCTTTTGATAATTGTAAACGAATTTGAGTCTTTTTTTGAATAGGTGCTAAGAGCCATTTATTATTTATTTTTCGTAATTCATCTTCATTTAAACTCTTCATAGTTTTATTTAATATTGATACTAAAAGAGGATAATCATCTCTAACACCTAATCTATAGCTGTAATACTCAACATCATTTGCTGTTAGTTCAATTTGATCTACAATTTTTAAACTTGGTATTGTAAACTCATTTATCAAATAATTTGCAACTGCCATATCAAAAACAGTTGCATCAGATTTTTTAAATGCTACATTTTTTAAAGATTCCAGATATCCATCTGGTTCAATAATTTTAGCATTTGGAAAGTTCTTTTGAAGAGAAACTATAATCGAATCCCCTTTAGGGATACTAATACTCTTAAAGTCCAAATCTTTTGAGCTTTTTATATTACTATTTTCTTCATGTACAAATATTGCATTTATTACAGTCTTATATTTGTTCGTATAGGATACACCCTTTCTTGAGTTATTTTTGTACATGCTATGGGCAATATCAATCTCTTTATTCTCAATTTTTTTTATAAGTTCAGACCATCTATCTTGTACAAACTCTACTTTAATACCAAGTTTTGAAGCAAGTAACTTCACATAATCTACAGAATACCCCATAGACTCACCATCTTTTACAAAATCCCAGGGTGCATAATCTAATTCACTACTTACTTTTAGTATAGGATGTTTTTTCAAAAATTCTAACTCTTCTTTTGTAAGATTAAGGTTAGCTACATTGTCATTTTTTACAGCGAGTTTTAGCCACTTATTCAAAATAACATTTATCTCTTCTCTTGTGATTGCATCGATACCTTTTTGAAGAATTGTTGCAAGTTGGGGCCAATCTTTTCTTATACCAAAACGCATATCACCTGATAAATCGGTTATTTCATAGCCAACTTTTATATTTGAGATAAAGTTTCTCTCCATCTCATAACTAGCAGCTCCTATGTTAGAGGCTCC
>JBATTX010000300.1:0-2530 GCA_049670825.1 Arcobacteraceae bacterium
GGTGATAGTGTAAGTGCTATTATAAAATCATCAGATGTGATGATAGGTAAATAAAGGATAATCAATGTTTACGAAATTAGTCATAGGAAGTATTTTTAGTTCAAGTGTTGTTTTAGCAGGAACTATAAATGTAGCAGTTGCTGCAAATGTGAGTTATGCTATAGACGATTTAAAAAAAGAGTTTCATACAATCTCACCTGATACTACTGTTAACATAACTTTAGGAAGTAGTGGAAAACTCACAGCACAAATAAAAAATGGTGCACCTTACCAAATCTTTATGGCAGCAAATATGAAATACCCAAAAGCATTATATGAAGATAAAATTGCTATTACTAAACCAATTGTATATGCGCAAGGAAGTTTGGCATATTTAAGTAGTAAACAACAAGATTTTTCAAAAGGTATAAAACTTGTGGAAAATGCAAGTATCTCAAAAATAGCAATAGCCAATCCCAAAACAGCACCTTATGGAAAAGCAGCAGTTGAAGCTATGAAAAATGGTGGAGTTTATGACAATGTTGTTAGTAAATATGTATATGCAGAGTCTATCTCTCAAACAGTAACGTATGCAATAACAGCTACAGATATTGGATTTATTGCAAAGTCTTCACTTTATAGTCCTAAAATGGCTCAATACAAAGAGGGTATTAATTGGGCAGATGTAGATCCAAAATTATACACACCAATCAAACAAGGTATCGTACTACTTAAAAATGGCGAATCAAACAGTGAAGCTAAAGCTTTTTATAAATATATACTAAGTACAAAGGCAAAAAAGATACTCTCGTCGTATGGTTATTTGGTACCATGAGTAGTCTTATAGCAACTGTATCAAAAATACAAAAGTGCGATAGTTTGCATATAGTAGAGTTTCGATACCACGATGTATCACTTTCGATGATGAGTTTAGATATAAGCCAAAAAGTACAAGTAGGAACAAAAGTAAAACTAGCTATGAAACCATCACATATAGCAATAGCCAAAAACTTTAGTGGTGAGGTAAGTTATGCAAACCAACTACTATGTACCATTATCGAGTGTGACAATGGTGAGCTTCTAAGTAGTATTAAACTACAGTTTTGCGATACTATTTTAGAATCAATCATCACACTAAACTCCTCAAAAAGAATGAACCTCAAAGTAGGTGATGAGGTGATGGCGTTTATAAAAGCGAGTGAACTCTCTATTTATGAGGTGCTTGATGTTTGAGATATTCAACCAAATAGAGTTTGCTCCGTTTTTACTCTCTTTTAAACTTGCTAGTATCACTACTATTGTGTTGTTTGTATTGAGTGTACCACTGAGTTGGTATCTTTCTCAAACAAAATCAAAATCAAAACCCTTTTTAGAAGCACTAACAGCACTGCCTATAGTATTGCCACCTTCAGTGTTGGGGTTTTATATTCTTGTGGCGTTGTCTTCAAACTCACCTATTGGGGTGTTTTTTGATGAGGTATTTGATATCAAACTGGTGTTTAATTTTACTGGTTTAGTTGTGGCAAGTTGTTTTTACTCATTACCTTTCATGGTACAACCTTTGCAAAGTGGTTTTGAAAGTATCAACAAAAATATGCTAGAAGCAAGTTATTGTGCTGGAAAAAGTAAACTTGAGACAGTTTTAAAAGTAGCTCTACCAAATATAAAACCAGCACTTCTAACAGCTGTTATTGTGACATTTGCACATACTGTTGGTGAGTTTGGAGTGGTTTTGATGGTGGGTGGAAGTATCCCTGGGGAAACGAAGGTTGCATCTGTTGCTATTTATGAGATGGTTGAGATCATGGACTATAGTGCTGCACATGTTTATAGTGCAATTATGGTTATTATGAGTTTTTTGGTATTATTGAGTGTTTATATTTTCAATGGTAAACAAAAGCGTAAATTTATTTAAAAACTCGGAGTAGAAAATGTATAAAAAACTGATTGTTCAGTCACTAAAAGATGTCTTTGATAATTATCCATATATAGCAAGAGTCGTAGCTGTACCACTTATTTTGCTTTTGATACTTAACACCTATGCAACTGCATATCTCACTCCTGACGAAAACCCTATACTTATGGTTGCAGTGACATTTGTCTCTTTGCTTGTAGATATGATTATTGTTATCTCTGTGCATAGAGTTTTGATACTTGGAAGTGATTCGTTGCCTTTTTGGGGACTAACCAAATATACCAAAAGAGAGTTTGCTTTTTTTCTAAGATATGTTGCTATGATAGCTTTTTATATCATCACAGCTTTACTTTTTGTGGTGTTTTTTCAAATACTTCAAATACATATTTTTGTAGCTATTTTAGTGGTGACTGTTTTGTTTACGATATTTTTAAGCCGAGTTTCTTTGGTGTTTCCAAGTATTGCAATAGATAAGCCTATGAGTTTTGAAACAGCATGGAGATATACAAAAAAATACAAGCTTTTATGTTTTTTGATGATTATTTTGTTTCCACTTTTTTTCTCTGCGATTGTAGGTGGAATATACGCTTTTATCATCAATATTTTAGTGACAACTATCTCTGTACATTTCAATAT
>JBATTX010000301.1:0-1800 GCA_049670825.1 Arcobacteraceae bacterium
ATTTTGTGGTATTCCTCTATCTACAACTTTAAGGGAAGGTACATTCTTTTATAGTTTTGAATTTTTAGAGAATAAACAAAGTAGTGCATTACTTGTGCAGGCAAAAACTTTTGATGCTAAAAGATTAGATAGAAAAATAGGTATGATAAATAAAAAAGATTTTGAAATTTTAGAATTGAAAATGAAAAATTTGATGAAATTATAATGAATTTTCCTCTCTTACAAATGTAAGAGAGTAGTCCCGAAGGAAATTGTATATGAATTATAACACAAGAAAAGAGATGAAGTCAAACAAGGAAGACTGAGATATAGATGAACAAAATATTTAACTACATAAAACAAAACAAAGATACAAAGCTTCTAATAGTTTCAGATGAATAGCAAGCGATGGTTGCACGAGATTGTGCAAGTTATTTGGGGCTTGTTCCTTTTGTATTGAGTGATTTACGAGCGAATTTTGGAGATGATCTACTATCATTTTCAGATGAGATAAAAGAGATGACAAGTACTCTTGAAACTTTTCATAAATATAGAAAACAAAATAAACTACTCATCTCACCTATACGAACTATCTCGTATCCACTCCCAAAAGCCGAATGTTTTGATAATTTAACAATTGAATTTGCAAGTACGATAATTCTAAGTGAACTAAAAGAGAAGCTTTATAACTGGGGATACTATTTTGTAGATATCGTTACAGAGCAGGGTGAAGTATCGATTCGTGGGGATATTATCGATATTTTTCCACCAAATGATGAGTTTGGATATCGAGTGTCATTATTTGATGATGAAGTGGATGGAATTCGTAAGTTTGATGTAGAGACTCAAAAGTCCTTTAAAGATGAGATTGAAGAGTTTACTATCAGTGCTTCATTTTTAGCTTTTGATGAAGTAAAACTAGAGATTATCAATGAAAAAATAGCAGCATCAAATATCGATGTATTTGAGAAAGATATTCACTCTTTAGGTTTTTGGTTTTTAGATGATGATGCTTCATATTACTCAAGAGAGTTAAAATCGAGCATCACAAAAGAAGCACTCGATGAGATAGATGAAGCATATATCTTTGATGAGAAAAGAATACCAAAAGAGGAGCTTTTAAGTACCACACCTATTTTAGAAGATGATACTTATAAACAAATTGATGTAGCAAATATTCCAGAGTTTTTAAAATTTCACGCAGGAAAAAAAGTCACTATCATCTCTTCAACAGAAGGAAAAATACGAGGGTATGATTTAGATTTAAATGACAAAGATATAAACTATAAGATTCAAGATGAAGTGGTGAATCTTGTAAGTGATGATGAAGTTATTATTTCGTTAAATAAACAGATTAAAAAGAAAAGAAAAAAACGACCTAAAATAGTTCTTGATGAGTTACAAAAAGATGATTTTGTAGTGCATGAAGTTCATGGAATAGGGCAGTTTAAAGGGATAGAACCTGTTACTGTTATGGGTGCAAAAAGAGATTTTGTAATCGTACAGTATGCAGGTGAAGATAGACTTTTAATTCCTGTTGAAAATATAGGAATCATCGATAGATATTTAGCAGATAGTGGTAGTACTGCTACCTTGGATAAACTTGGCAAAGGAAGTTTTGCAAAACTCAAAGGGAAAGTAAAAGAGAGATTATTTGCAATTGCTAGTGATATTATTGCTCTTGCAGCAAAACGAGAACTTGTAAAAGGTATCTATATTGATACTTCAAAAGAGGAGATAAAAATTCTTCAAAATGATGCAGGATTTGAGTATACAAAAGATCAAAATAGAAGCGTAAAAGAGTTTTTAGCTGATATGAAC
>JBATTX010000302.1:0-2103 GCA_049670825.1 Arcobacteraceae bacterium
ACTTGTGAACAGTATATTACAAGCAAACATGGATATATGGCACAAGATTATTATGCAGAAGGACTTTTACGAGGTCTTTATGAGTTATCAAACACTTATGACAAAAGAGATGACACTTGGTATGCAAACCTATTTTGGATGGCAAACCAAGCACTCAATGGTCTGATTGGCTCAGGCGTTCCACAAGATTGGGCGACACATTTCATAGGTCATGAGTTAAGTGGTCTTTATGGTATGGATCATGCTAGAACATTAGCTGTTATTCAACCACACCTTTTTAGAGAAGTTCTTGATGAGAAAAAAGACAAACTTCTACAAATGGGTAAAAATGTATTTCATATAGAGACATCAAACCCAGAAGATATCATCGTAAAAATAGAAAATATGTACAAATCTTTAGGGGTGAACCTTAAGCTTTCATCATATACAGATGATACAAACATCAATGAAAATGTAACTGCACTTTTAGAAAAACACGGTTTTACAAAGTTTGGAGACAACGAATCTATCACTTTAGATGTGGTAAAAAACATCTTAACAAGAGCGCTTTAAATAAAGCACTCTTGGTCATAAATACTCAATAATTATTCAAAGTATTGACATAATATTTTAAAAGAGTATAATCCGCTCCTTAATTTTAACAAAGAGTCAATATATGCCAAAATCAAACAATATCAATCTCATAGCAATACTATCACTTATCTTCGCAATGTTTATCTGGGGAAGTTCATTTATAGCATTAAAATCAGCTATGCAAGACCTAGGTGAGTTTACTGTAATATTTTTTCGTATGCTAATCGCATCATTATGTTTTATCTACTTTATCAAAGACTTTAAAAAATATACTTTTACAAAAAAAGATATAAAGTTCATCATGCTATTAGGTTTTTTTGAGCCTTGTTTATACTTCATATTTGAGGCAAAAGCACTCATCTATACATCTGTATCACAAGCAGGAATGATAACATCTCTTATGCCAATCATCACAGCAATGGCTGCTGGGTATTTTCTAAAAGAGATTATCTCTCGTCAGCTTATTTTTGGTTCACTCATAGCAACTTCTGGTGCAGTATGGTTAAGCCTTCAAGCAACAACTACCTTATCCGCACCCAATCCACTACTAGGAAACTTCTTGGAGCTTTGTGCTATGTGTTGTGGTGCTGGTTATACTATCGTAGCTCGGTATCTTTCAGATAAGTTTTCTGCACTTTTTATCACAGCGATTCAAGCATACATAGGAGCGATATTTTTCTTTCCACTTTTTTTATATGAGTATTTTACAGTTGATTTAAACTTTACAAATACTGCTATAGGGTGGCTTTTTTACTTAGGAATAGTTGTAACTCTTGCAGGATATGGGCTGTATAATTATGCCTTAACAAAAATCGATGCATCAAAAGCAGCTATGTTTATATATCTCATTCCAGTATTTACACTTATACTTGCTTTTGAATTTTTAGGAGAGACTCTTTCTGCTTCTGAACTCATAGCTTGTGGAACTATTTTAGGTGGAGTGATACTCTCACAACTAAAATTTCGAAAACTCAGACGTGCCAAAAGTTTAGCGTAGAGTAAGTATTTTAAGTATTAGAGTGTTTTTCTAAATATTCTCATACTTGATAACCCAAACCCATTTTTTGCATAAAACTTATGTGAAAGTCTGTTGTCATCATCTGTTAAAAGAGTTACTCTTTTGCAACCATTTATTTTCATCTCTTTTAAAACATAGTCTAAAAGTTTTGTACCGATATCTTGCCCTCGATACTCTTCTAAAACCACCATATCCTCAAGCATCGCTACCTTTGCTCCAAGAGCAGTAGAGTATGTATAGAGTATATTTACCATCGCAACAATCTTTTCATTATGTGTTGTGACATACACATCACCGATACTATCACTTTCAATAATAGTTTTTAAGCCCTGCTCTTGCAAAGCTCTATTTGGTACGAACTCAACCTCTTGAGAAAATAAAACCTCAAGAAGTTCACATAGTTGGGGAATATTATCTGTTGTTGCTTTTTTTATGTTTGTCATATAAATGAACCTTTTATAACTTATTTAAGATATTAAAATACTATACCTAATATTGCATACTTATTAATG